>CAJXDE010000006.1 GCA_913052635.1 uncultured Halieaceae bacterium | reverse complement strand
ACTGCTGTGTGCCTTACTTGACAGTGCTTTTGGTGTACTCTAACTTGGTCTCTTGGTTTGTTTTTGCTTCCACGATCCACGAACATTTATGGCGCATGTCGACCATCAATCAAGCCCAACATCTATTGTACTTTCGACCACATCAATTGGGGGACCATGCTGGTGTGGTCGTTGATTATCTTTGCCCTTTACTTTTTCGGAGTGAATGCTCTACTATTCCGCCTCCTCCGTGGCGTCAACAAAGAAGGCGGGAGCGAACATACAACAAACCAGAACGAAGCGCTTGGTTTCATCTATCTCAAGTACAAAGACGAGTATCGCAACTGGGAGCTCGTGTTAAATTTCCGCAAGTGCCTAGTCGTCGTCGCTCAGATCTTTTACCAACTCCAGCGTCTCGGGATACTTCCCGAAGAAGTGCTCCCGGGTGTAGGCACCGCCATTGAACTTGCAGTTCTGTAACTCGCCATCACACACATCGTCCATGATTTTCTGCAGCAGGCCTGTCTGATCCCGCTCAATCAGGGGGTCCCACTTGCGACCCCACACCACCTTGATAACTTGCCAACCCGCTCCGCGAAAAACACCCTCTAGCTCCTGAATGATCTTGCCATTACCCCGCACCGGCCCATCGAGGCGCTGCAGGTTACAGTTGATCACGAAGTGGAGATTGCCCAGACGCTCGCGACCGGCCAGCGCGATGGCACCGAGCGACTCGGGCTCGTCACACTCACCGTCTCCCAGAAAACACCAGATTTTGCGGTCGCGATGATCAACCAGACCACGCTTGCTCTGATACTTCATGACGTGGGCTTGATAAATCGCCTGAATCGGCCCGAGGCCCATCGACACAGTGGGGAACTGCCAGTAATCCGGCATTAGCCAAGGGTGCGGGTACGACGATAGACCTCCGCCGCCAACCTCGCGGCGAAAATTCTCCAGTTGGTCTTCACTGATCACACCCTCGAGGAATGAGCGCGCGTACATACCTGGCGCACTGTGACCCTGGTAATACACCAAGTCCCCCGGGTGCCCGTTCGCGGTGCCACGAAAGAAGTGATTCATCCCGACGTCATACAGCGTCGCGCTGGAGGAAAAGCTCGAGATATGTCCACCCAGACCGTCTTCGTTGTCGTTGGCACGCATCACCATGGCCATCGCATTCCAACGCACCAGCGAACGAATGCGCCGCTCCATGAACAGATCGCCAGGCATCGGGCGCTCATCTTCCGGGGAGATGGTATTACGGAAGGGGGTGGTAATCGCGCTGGGCAAAGGCACTCGGGAGGACTGCGCGTGCTCGGAGAGATGCCTCAATAACTGACTGGTCGCAGCAGGCCCGTTGAAGCGTAAAACGGAGTCGAGGGATTGGGTCCACTCATCTACTTCGATGGCATCCAACTTTTCCACGCTAAACCCCCATATACATGCGCTGATATCTAGAAAACGCTGTAAACCCATCAAGGATCGCAAACCCGGTCTAGCTGCTTGCATACGGCGAAATATCGCCGCAATCCCTTATTAGTTCTTAATTGGAACTATAAAACGCATGCTGAGAGGCATAAAGATATCAATTATCGCCCGAAAAAGTAATAAAGTTCTATTATGGAATGTTAATAAAAGCGACGAATCGGTATTTTTCGGAGATTTGGCGCTGCGAACGCGAGAGCGCGATCATAAACGCGGCGCCTGGAGGCAGAGGTTAACGGAAACGGAGGTTCGCCCGGCTCAGGTCGCTAATGGTTTTCGCGCCCATCAGCTTCATATCCCGCACCAGCTCACTCTGCATGTTAGTAAGCGCTAGCTCCACACCAGCCTGGCCAGCGCCAGCCAGCGCGTACAGATACCACCGCCCGCCGGAGCAGGCCTTTGCGCCAACGGAGAGCGCTTTGAGGACATGGGTGCCTCGCTGTATGCCGCCATCACAGATCACATCAATCTGATCACCAACGGCATCGACAATTTCCGCCAGCTGATCAAAGGGGGAGCGGCTGCCATCAAGTTGGCGTCCACCGTGATTGGATACCATAATCGCATCTGCACCGATGTCGACCGCCTTCGTGGCATCCTCCACCGACATAATCCCTTTCAAGCAAAACGCCTTACCCCACCGCTTACGCACTTCCGCGGCGGCGTCCCAGTCCATGGTCTGGTCGAGCATGGTGGAGAAGTAGTCGGATACCGAGATACTCACGTTGGAGCCCTCGGGAATGTGGTCCTTCAGATTAGAGAGCTCAAAGGGCTCCCTGAGCAGGTAATTGAGCGTCCAGTTGGGATGCGTGGCGAAACTTACCAAGCTGGAGGGGGTGAGTCGCGGTGGCGAGGTAAACCCCGTCCACAGATCGCGCTCACGATTGCCACCAACGATAGTATCGACCGTTAACGCCAGCGCATCAAAGCCTGCTTCGAGGCACCGATCGATCATGCCCCAGGTGAGCGCTTTGTCCTTATGATAGTAGAGCTGAAAGATCTTGGGGGTGCGAATCGTCTCGCCAATTTCCTCGATGCTCACTGTGGCCAGAGAAGAAATACCGAAGAGCGTCTTGAAAGCCTCCGCAGCGCGGCCCACCGCGCGTTCTCCGTCATGGTGGAACAGTCGCTGCAACGCAGTCGGCGAAAGAAACAAAGGCATGTCCATGGGGATACCCATAACGGTTGTCGACAGATCGATGTGTTCGACCCCCGTCAACACGTTAGGGACCAGATCACAGGCCTCATACGCTTCGGTATTGCGCCGGTAAGTCACTTCGTCATCGGCGGCACCGTCGATGTAATGGAAGATCGGGCCCGGCAATCGGGCCTTGGCCAGTCGTCTAAACTGCGCTGTGTTGTAACAGTCGGAGAGTGTGATCCCCATCTTCTACTCCGGCCTGATGCGTTCAGTCTAGCGGCTGCAGCGGCATCTGCTCGTGGAAGGCCTCGACACTCTCGATCACTGTCGCACCCTCGATCGTGGCGAAAGGCTCTGCGTGCCAGCGCTTACCCCGCATCTGAATCAAGATGCGACTGGGTTCACTCGATAATACCGTCGCGCGATAGTAGTCCCGTATGGCTTCCAAAGATACCGCCTCCACCGCAGCAATCATCTCAGCGCGGCTAGAGAAATTATACCGCTCGCGGTTCCAGTCCCCGATAAATGGCCCTGCCTCATCGGAGAGGTTGGTGGGCGGCTCCGTAAGTTGGGTGAGCACACCTGACTTCAGATTGGCAAACTGTTCCTCGGTCAGCTCGTCGAGCATCAGCGCGTATTCGCCTGCGAATGCCTCAAACCGTTCAAGCATGGCGACCGGCCCTTTTACCGGCGTCTGAATGTAAAAACCGATCATCGGGTGATCCTGTAAGGTCGTGGTGAACCCGCCGGCTGCGTAACCCAACTGCTCCTCGGTGCGCAGGGTGTCGAAAGCCCGGTTCCTCAGGTGCCTAGCCAGCACTCGTCCTGTTGCCTCATTGGCCACTGTCGCCTCAGGCGCGGCATAGAGCAACATCATCCCCAGATCCTCCACCGGCAAATCTGTATTTTTGACCAGCGTCTGGCCGCGTACCGGTGCGTACACGCCGTCACGCGCATACTCAGTCGCACCCGTTCGGTTCTCGGGTAGCGCGCTCTGCAGGGTTTGCGCCACGTCGATGGCAAAGGCGTCATCGTAGTTACCAAACAGATACACACGAACGAGCACCGTATCTAAAACGCGCTCGACAAAAGCGTTGAAGCGCGCCGGTGTGACCTCCGACACCGCATAGAGTAGGGAGGCCTCGTCATAAAAGCCGGTGCGGGTCAACCTGGACAGGGTCCTGCCCAGCTGCCTGAAGGGGAGTTCGCGCTTGCGGTTCTCGAGCCCGCGGACAAAGCGATCAATCGCTTGGTCCAACGCCTGCTGAGTCGGGTCAACCCGAAGCCCTGCAAGCGCCGCAGTCAGCAGCTCCGGCTGCTTATCGGTAAAACCGGAGATCGAGAGGCGCAGGCCCTCATCGAGGCCGATGCTAAGACCCATCCCTGCAATGCTCGCTTCGTTGATCAACGCCGTCTGCTGCAGGCCGTATAAATCTGACCACAGCACCATCATGACCGCCGCATCCACCTCTTGCTGACGAAGCGGCGAATTCAAATACACCTGTGCGTAACCCCGCGGTAAATCGGCAAACGCCTCACTGCCCTGCAACCAGACACTGAGGCCCGGCTCCCTGATGAGCTCTCTGGGCTCACTGGTAGTGTTCACCAGCTCAAACTGCTCGGGCAGCAAGCGGTTCTGTGCCGGCAGCGCGAGCTGATACTCGGCCGTCTGGGTTTTCAATGCCTGCTCATCAGGCACGGCCAGCGGCTCGACCGCGTATTGGCCCTCATAAAAATACAGGCGTTCTGACACCTCCTGCGTCTGGTCGATTTCCCAGACATGGAGCCGTTCTGGCACCAACTGTGCCAACACTGCCTCCACCGCTTCCCGGTCGAACCCGGTAAAACGATACGGTGCCTCAATGGCATATTGCGCGGGGTAGGTCTGCATCGCCCGGGTCAGTTCGTGGGCATAGCTGAAGTCATCCATTTTCTCGAGAAAACGAAAACGATTTGCAAGCGAGGTGCCGAACTCCTCGGCATAGCGGTCATCGACACCCTGCTCACGCAGCATATCGAGATACCCCAGTAGCATGGCGGTAATGTCGTCCCGATGTGTCAAGCCCTCGGGCGTCAACTGCACTGAGAACGTAAATAGCCCATAGTTTCCATACCGCGCAGGGTCTGCGCTCACGATCAATGCGCTGGCCCAGCCCAGATCCCGCAGTCGCACCGCTGGCGTATCGGGCATTTCAGAGCCCAGGATGTAGGACAGGTACTCACTGGGCTTGGTGTCGTACAGATCACTGTTGTTATCGATAATGAAATCGAGCCTGAGTTCACGGGTGTCATCCTGCGGCGCATAGCGCACGCGCTTGGCACCAACTTCTGCGAAATCGATCGCCGCCGACATTTCGGGCCGGACTGCCTGCTTGTTGAGGATCTCGCCAAAATGGCTTTCAGCCAGCTGTTGCAGCTCAGGTAGCGGCAGGTTGCCGATAAGCGACGCTTTCATCAGATTGGCGCTGTAGTACTGCTCAAAAAATGCCACTGTGGCCGCGTGGAGCCCCCCCTCGGTTTTATCAGCCAGCGACTCGAGATTGCCAATCTGGAAACGGTTGGCTGGGTGATCGCCCAACAGCTGACGCGCCAGCCGGTAGATGATGCGGAAGTCCTGCTCGCGGCGCATCGACCACTCGGCATTCACCGCGTTCTTTTCCTTGTCGATGTAAGTGGGGTCCAGCAACGGGTCGGTGAAAAAACTCGAGAAGCGGTCCAGTGCCTCTGGGAGGGCGTCGTTCTCAACCATCATCATGTAATTGGTGATATCGAGGCCGGTGTAGGCATTGGTCATGCCGCCGTGCTCCGCGGTGAAGGCCATAAAGCCATCGGGCTCGGGAAACTGCGTGGACCCCATGAACAGCATGTGTTCAAGGTAGTGAGCCATCCCGGGATAATCCTCGGGGTCTGACGCGGCACCCAAACCGATGCTTAAAGCGGCCGCAGATTTCTCCGCAGTCGGATCCGACACCAGCATGACTTCTAAGCCGTTGGCCAGCTCGATCAGGTCATATGCCCGATCATCGTTGGGGCTCACCACGACTGCCGGCTCAGCAGTCTCAGGTGTATCGGCTGACTGGCCGCAGGCGACCAGCGCCGCACTCAGGAGCAGCGCACCGCCCAACCGGATAAACGGGAAAGCGCTTACCGAATTAATTTTCGCGAATAATCGCACCAAATGGAGAGTAGACACGTCCGTGAGTGATGTACTCATCGATATGGATCTCTTGGTTAAATCATGAAGAAATAGCGAGCGAGTCACTGGAGGGCCAGGCTGACAGAATGGCATTCACCAGCGTTGCCAGAGGTATCGCGAAAAAGACGCCCCACAACCCCCACAGCCCCCCGAAGAACAAGACCGCGATCACAATCGCGACCGGATGCAAGTTGACCGCCTCGGAGAAGAGGAGCGGTACCAGCACATTGCCATCGAGCACCTGTATCAGCAGATACGCGCCGACGACCCAATAAAAATCTGGTGTCACGCCAAATTGAAAATACGCGACCACCACCACGGGTATGGTCACCAACGCAGCGCCGATGTAGGGCACGATGACAGAAAAACCGACCAGCAACCCCAACAGCGCCGCATAGTTCAGGGAGAACATCGCAAAGACCACATAGGACGCGCCGCCGATAATCAGCACCTCTATGCCCTTCCCCCGGGCATAGTTGGCGAATTGCAGATTCAACTCTACCCATATGCGCTCGAGTAGTGGCCTCTGAGCAGGCAAGAAGCCGGTAAACCAGCCGGCCAGTTGCTCGCGGTCCTTGAGGAAGAAAAACACCATTAAAGGAATCAGAACGAGGTATACGACCGCCGCCAGCACGCTGGGGATCGAGCTGAGACCCTTGGTCACCAACAGTTGCCCCACTGAGGCCATCTCGGCCTGAATCACAGCTGTGAGCTCGTTGACCTGCTGCTGGGTAAAGAAGACAGGGTACTCCTCCGGCAGTGTCACCAGCACCTTGCGCCCCGCCTCGATCATTGCCGGCGCCTCGCGCACCAGTGCTACCAGCTGTCGCCAGACCAGCGGCGCCAGACCGAACAGCACGGCAAAAAATCCACCAAGGAACAGGAACGTGGAAACCGCGACGCTCAGCTCCCCGGGCAATCCCCGCTGTCTGAGGACATTGGCGACGCCCTGCATGAGATAAGCCAGAACAATCGCCACCAGCACCGGCGTGAGAATGTCTCCGAAAAACAGCATGACCGCAAAGGCCATCATCAACATCACGAGCAGAATAACAGCCTCTTCCTCGCTCAGATAACGCTGGTACCACCTCGTCAGAACTTCTTTCACGCTGCGACTCCTTGGTTCAGGCCTTGGTGATGGTCAACCTCAGCACGTCATCGGGGAGCCGTTCACAATCCACGACATGACCCGCCAAACGCGCAAAACTCTCAAAGTCCCCCTCCGAGCCCGCATCAGTCGACAACACCTCCAATACCGCACCGGAAGGCAGTGCACTAAGCGCACGCTTGGCCATCAGCAGCGGCATGGGGCATCGCTCCCCCCGCGCGTCGACCGACTCGTCGGGTGGGGTGTGATTGGACATGGACAGGGACCCGATCAACAGGGGGCGGGGAGTATATCGCTTATTGCCGCAGGGCGGGTTGCGGCGCGAATTTTCACACTCACTCCAAGCTCCCGACGACAGCCCAAGTAAGCTAGAGTGCTTCAATGCACCACCGCCTGCCCACCCTGTTGCACCAAGTCTTTTCGAGCCTGATCTGCGTGCTCCTGATCTGCGGCGTACTGCTCTCGCCGAGCAGCCGGGCCGTCACCGAGGATCTCAAGATCCCCAATCTGGGTGAGTCCAGCACCAGTTTGTTCTCTGCAGACTACGAATATCAATTAGGTCGCATGTGGCTGCGGAGCTTCCGGGGACAAGCACCGCTACTCAACGACCCTCTCATGCACAGCTATCTGGAGAGTCTGGTTTTCGAGCTGGTGCAGCACAGTGAACTTCAGGATCGCCGCATCGAGCTGGTGATCGTTGACAACCCGACCATCAACGCCTTCGCAGTGCCTGGTGGAGTAATCGGTGTTCACAGTGGCTTGTTCCAATACGCCGAGACCGAGGACGAGTTCGCGACGGTCATGGCGCACGAAATCGCGCACCTTAGCCAACGCCACTTTTCTCGTCGTATGGAGCTCGCACAGGAACAGGGCCCGATGCAACTAGCGGGGTTATTGGCGGGGGTGCTATTAGCCGCCACTGTTGGCACCGACGCGGGTCTCGCAGCCATGACCACTGCGCAGGGACTCGCCCAGGATGCGCAACTTCGTTATAGCCGCGCCAATGAAGCGGAAGCAGACCGGGTGGGGCTCCGCACGCTGTACAACGCAGGTATGGACCCCTACGCGGCGCCGCAGATGTTCGAGCGCATGTATGCCGCCACCCGCTACAGTCAGGGCAATCGAATCCCCGAATTTCTCCGCACTCACCCGCTCTCTGAAAAGCGTATCGCCGACACTCGCGCTCGCGCGATGCAGTATCCGAAACGAATTCGATCAGTCAGCCTCGACTACCAACTTATGCGCGCCCGAGTTGCGGTCCAGGCCGCGCAAACCCCTGAGGAAGCGGCGGCAAGCTTCCGCTCCGCCTTGGAGGGCGAGTCGCTGTCTAAGGAGGCCACTACCTATGGCCTGGTGCTGGCGCTCACGGCTGCGGGCCGTGCCGACGAAGCGGCACTGGCGCTTGACAGTATCTGGTCGGGCAAGAGTGATCGCACCGCGTACGTGATTGCAGATGCCGACATCGATCTCGCCCGGGGCAACACGGCCCGGGCGGTGACGACGCTGGAGCGCCGCCTCGAACTCTCACCCGGAAATCACCCCCTGACCATGTCTTACGCCAACGCGCTGCATCAGGCTGGCTCCCCTCATCTGGCCGAGGCGGTGCTCCTAGAGCAGTCACGCCGCGTGAGCAACGATCCGGGGCTGTGGTACTTGCTGGCGGAGGTTCAGGGATTGGCCGGCAATATTGTGGGGCTACACCGCTCCCGGGCCGAGTACTTTATTTTGGTGAACGCACTAGACGTCGCCGAGCGACAGCTCGGCTATGCGGCGAATCTAGTCGGCAATGACTTCACTACGTCATCGCTGATCAACGAGCGACTCAGAGACATTCAGGATATGCGCGCTGAAATGGACCGCGGCTAAAGCCTGGCGCAAGCCCTAGGGCTTGAGGCTCTCGGCGAAGGCCAGCATGCGCTCCAGCGGTTTCATGGCCTGAGTCGCCAAAGCCTCCGGCACCTCGATTTCGTTATCGCCGCGGTCGAATACCGCCGCCATTGCTTCCAGATCGTTCATCGCCATCCAGGGGCAATTGGCGCAGCTACGGCAGGTAGCCCCCTGCCCCGCCGTGGGTGCAATGATGAAGGTCTTGTCGGGAGCTGCTTGCTGCAGCTTGTAAAAGATCCCCTGATCCGTCGCGACAATGAATGTCTGCTGCAGCATCTCGCAGGCGGCGCGGATGATTTGCGTGGTCGACCCAACGTGATCAGCCAATTCGATCACGGCGGCCGGTGATTCAGGGTGCACCAAAACCGCCGCATCCGGATGGACCTGCTTGAGATCGCGGATGCCGCGGGCTTTGAATTCCTCGTGCACGATGCAGGCGCCATCCCACAACAACACATCGGCCCCCGACTCGCGCTGCACGTAATCCCCGAGGTGTCGATCCGGTGCCCAGATAATGGCCTTGTCCTGCTCGGCCAGATGCTCGGCCACATCCAGCGCAATGCTCGATGTCACGACCCAGTCCGCCCGGGCTTTGACCGCCGCTGAGGTGTTTGCGTAGACCACTACCTCGCGGTCGGGGTGCGCGTCACAAAACGCGGAAAACTCATCGATCGGACAACCCTCATCCAGAGAGCATGTCGCCTCCAGCGTCGGCATGAGCACCCGCTTGCCCGGCGTCAGGATTTTGGCCGTCTCCCCCATGAAGCGCACACCTGCGACAATCAGGGTCTCCGCCGGATGATCTCTGCCGAAACGCGCCATCTCGAGGGAGTCCGACACACAGCCACCGGTTGCCTCAGCCAGCGCCTGAATCTCGGGCGCCGTGTAGTAGTGCGCCACGATCACCGCATTATGGGCCTTTAAATGTCCGCGGATCGTAGACTCGAGCGCAGCTTTTCTCGCTGCGGTCAGCTCGGTCGACTGTCGGCCATCAAGATGCGACTGGACCTGTGCACGGATCTGCTCGAGTTTTTCCTGAGCTATGGACATAAAAACCGGAACGCCTGAATCTTCATAAACCCTAGCATAGTCACCGCAATGGCTGTTGGATCACCGATTGTTGAAGCGCGGCGTGCGCTTCTCCCGCTGAGCCGTAATGCCTTCCTGAACATCCTTGGAGTCGCTGCAGGCCTCGGCCAAGGCATGCGCCTGATCACGATCCAAGGTACCTGCCTCCAACTGGCCAATAATCTCGAGCATGCTGGCCACGGCCATCGGCGCCAGCGCGAGCAGTGACTGGGCATAGTCGACGGCGGCCTCTCGCAATGTGTCTTCAGGATGGACCGCATCGACCATCTTGAGGGACAGCATTTGCTCTGCGGTAAACGTTTCAGCGGCCACCAACACCCGCCGGGCCAGAGGGGGTCCAAGCCGTCGGGTCAGGCGCTCGATCCCCTCGACCGGGTAACAGAGCCCGATCGCTGCCGCGGGGATGCGCAATACGATGCCTTCCCGGGCGAGCCGAAAGTCACAGCTCAATGCCAATTCCGCGCCACCACCGAACACATGCCCCGTGAGTACCGCGATTGTCGGGATCGGCAACGCGGCAATCTGATTCGTGACTGACTGGAATCGATCACCGTTGAGAGTGCCATCGAGAATCTGCGACAGATCCGCACCGGCACAGAAAATACGATCGTCCGAGGACGTCACTACCAACACCCTCGTCTCCACGGACAATGAACCCAGAGCGTGCTCGATTGCGTCAAGCTCCGACGCCCCCAAGGCGTTGCGGCGCGATGGATTGTCGAAGCACAATGTGGCGATGCCCTGCTGTTCTGAAAAAGAAATAGTGTCGGCCACGAAACCGCCTTATAGGGGCAAAATCGGGTTGCGGAGTGTGGCATAGACCATCGATGAGGCCCAGAGAAATAGCAACGCGGTGCGGATTTACAGATCGCGAACTCACAGGATATTTGGCCCGTTCTCACAAGAAGCGTTGAGGATTCACATGGACAGGGTCAGTAAAAATACTTAAAGTTCAAATTATCGAATTTTGAGAATGACCCGTCCCGGGCCTGCGTTACTCAAGGATATTTTGGACACCTCGATCCCCGCCAATCGCTCCCCCTTCAGTCGTGGCCTGCAACGCGAGACCAAACGCGCGGCAGTGCTGTCCTGTGCAGCGAAACTATTCAATACCAAAGGGGCACGCTCCACTACATTAGCCGATGTGGCCAGCCGACTGGGGCTCACCAAAACCAGCCTCTATTACTACGTAGCGACCAAGGAAGATCTTATCTACCAGTGCTACGACGCCAACATGCGGCAAGCCCATGATCAACTCGACAGGGCCGAGGAGGCTTATCAAGGCGCCACCGAATGTTTGATGGCGTTTCTGGAGAGCCAGATCAATACCACCCTGCGCTCCCTCGACGGCGAGGGCGATTTTTATGCCGCCCCACTCGAGGTGGCCTCACTGAAAGCCGAGCATCGAGAAGTACTCGAGGAAGAATATCGCCGGCTGCTGCGACGGCTGATTGATCTGCTGAACCGGGGGATCGAGGCGGGACAGATCCGGCCCTGCAACCCGGTGGTTACCATTCGCGCCATCGTGGGTGCCCTGGACTGGTCGTTCTATTGGCTTTATGAAATGCCCCGTGAGCAGGCGCGAGGGGTAGTGAATGTATTGCGTGATCTGCTCACCCACGGGCTCCTGTCATCACCCGATGGGGCGGCGGCCGGCGACGCGGCGACCATCCCGCCGCTCCCTGCTGAGGATGAAGCCTTTGACCGCGAGGCACAGAACCGGCTCAAGCAGGAAGCGTTTCTCAAAGCCGGCACCCGCTGCTTCAACCAAAAAGGCTTTAGCGGGACGTCCCTCGATGAAATCGCTGAGCAACTGCAGGTCTCCAAGGGTGCTTTCTATTATCACTTTGCCAATAAAGAAGCACTGCTGACCCAGTGTTTTGACTACACGCTGGATCAGCTGGAGCAGGTCGTCGCACGCATCGAGCAACTGGAAGCACCCCCTGCGGCAAAGCTCGAGGCAGCCTGTCGGCATATCTTCGTACTGCAAAATTCTGATCAGGGCCCGCTGGTGCACTTCAACGCCATCACCGCCCTGCCACCCGAGGTGCGTCAGCGCCTGCTCGGACGATTGGCTTCAGTTCACGCCACGCTGGAGAACTACGTCGCGCTGGCGGCCGAGGCGCGTCAGTTCCGGGATATTCCCCCGGGCATCGTGATCCAACTGCTGACGGGGGCGCTGAACGCCGCCATGGATCTGGATGCCTGGCAGGCTATCGACGACATCAACCACAGTGCAGGCGAGTACTTCTCCGTCTTCTTTTCGGGGCTGGCCTCGCCCACACGTCTCCAGTAAGGATTTCCCGTGACCTGCTTTACCGAAGTGCTCGAGCACATCGCGCCGCGCCAAACCGATGCGTTCGCCTTTGCGGGCGACAGTCTGATGCCGCAGCGGCGGATCTTTGGGGGGCAGGTCGTCGCCCAGTGTTTGATGGCCGCCAACCAGACCGTCGGGCCCGAACTGAACGCCCATAGCCTCCATGCCTACTTTCTCCGTGCCGGGGATCCCACGATACCGATTGATTTTGAAGTCGACCCCATCCGGGACGGGCGATCCTTTTCTACCCGCCGCGTGGTGGCGCGCCAAAAAGGCGAGGCTATTTTCAATACCTCAATCAGCTACCACTGCGAAGAAGAGGGGGTGAGCCACTGCTTCACCATGCCGGAGGTCCCGACGCCGCACTCTGAAGCGGACGATCTATCAGGCTTTCGGGGATTCACCACCAAACCGGGTGACCCCAATCTGATCGAGCTTTATCAGATCGAGCGGCAACGCGTGACGGAGTATCTGGCAGAGGAGCAGCCGCCGCTTGGGCGATCCTGGTTCCGGGCCGTGGGCCCGCTGCCCGACGACTGCGCAACGCATCAGGCGGCGCTGGTCATGATCTCCGACTACTCGCTACTCAGCACGGTGTTCTATCCGCATCCTTACAGCAACCCCAGCAAGCACTTCATGGCGGCGAGCCTTGATCACGCGATCTGGTTTCATCATCCGGGCAAAATGGATGACTGGGTGCTTTATGACTGCGATACACCGAGAGCCGGTGGCGGCAGAGGCTTCAGTCGCGGGTTTTTGTGGTCGCAGGATGGCACCCTGCTGGCGTCCACCGCCCAAGAATCGCTCATGCGCATCAAACGGCGTTAGTTCACCACGCTCTGGAGCATGTCACCGCGCGCAATCCACTGCCAACTGCCTTCTTCCACCCGAAGATGATGCACCGATCCGTTGGCAGGCAAACATTGGAGGACCCCATCCTCACCGCTCATGCGCGCCGCCACGGTATTGATCACTAGAAAATGCGAGAAGATCACGGTCGGTGCTTGCAGTCCCTGAATGGCCTCAAGGATATCGCGCTGCCAGCTGTGAACCGTTGCGGGTAGCTCACTCCACCGGCCCTTCAGCACCCGCTGAATCCATTCTTTGCGCTCGGTGAGTGCCCCCGGCGAGGGCAACTCAATGAAGCGGCGATCAATATCGAGGGCGCTCTCGCGCAACGCCGCAAAGGGCTCGCCGGTCTGTATGGCGCGCAGTTTGGGGCTGGTCAGTAGCTTCGCGTCATCGGGCACACATTGCGACAGACACTCAGCAGAGCGTGCGGCCTGCTCGCGGCCAAGGTCAGATAACGGTGGGTCTATATCCTGATCAAACGATGCTGCCGCCTCTCCGTGACGCACCAACCAGATATCCGTCACCCCGCGCCTCAGCGGTAAGTGACCAGCGGCTCACCCAACTGCTGGCTCAGCAGCTGAAGGTGCGCGGTGTCATTGAAGTTCGACAGGGAAACTCTGCTGCGTGAAAAAATCAGTCGCGTGATCGAACAATTGAAAACCGGCTCATAAAATCCGTAAATCTGGTCGTGGGGCACACCGAGTAACCAGCTCACCGCCGTGGCAATCGTGCCGCCCGAGGTAAAGATGACGGTGTCACTGCCGCTCTCGGCCTGCTCCATCGCCTCCTCCAACGCGCCGCGAACACCTGCGAGGTAGTCTGGCCACGACGCCGTAACGTCGAGCGACGGGCAGTCGGGAGACACCCACGCATTGAATACCGCCTGAATCACTTTCTGATACTGCTTGCTATCGCTACGGCCCGCTTTCACACGCTCGGCAAACGCCTCATCCTGCTCACACAACATCGGTAGCAAGGCCGCTATCTGGCCCTCGTTGTCGACCTCATTCAAACGCGGATCGATCCTGAGATCTGCGGGCTCCGGTTGGCTGGCCAACACCCGCTGCCCGGTTTCCTGCTGCCGCGACAAATCGCCGCTGACCGCCTGACCGAAGTGGAGTCCGATGTCAGCGAAAAAGCGACCCGATACGTCTGCCTGACGCTGCCCCAGCGGCGAGAGCTGATCGTAATTAGCGCTACCAAAAGACGCCTGACCGTGCCGGATTAGGTAAAGAGAGGCCATGATTACGCTACCTGCTGTCTTTGCGAGAACCTGACTCGCCGTGGATAGGGGTAAAAATCTTCAACGACGCCATCGCGGAGCTGCTCCTGCTGTCCGGTCCAGTAGTCGGCGTCGTAAAGATCGGCATGCTGCGCATCAAATGCGGCGCGGGCCCGTGCATTGCCCGAAAAGAACAGCCGGAATTCCTCGGGAAAAATATCCTTGGGGCCCACCGAATACCAGGGTTTGTCTGACATCTCGTCCATCTCATCCCGCGGCGGCGGTATGCGCCGGAAGTTGCAGTCGAGTAGCGGCTCAATTTCGTCGTAGTCGTAAAACACCACTCGCCCGTGACGGGTCACGCCAAAGTTCTTGAGTAGCATATCGCCGGGAAAGATATTAGCCGCCGCCAGCTGCTTGATGGCATTGCCATAGTCGTTCATGACCTCATTCACCTCGTCGTCCGAGGCTTCCTGCAAATAGAGATTGAGCGGGTTCATGCGTCGCTCGACGTAGCAGTGCCTGATGATCAGTGCGCGACCATTGACACGCAGCTGGGAGGGGCAGGTTGCGTAGAGCTCTTCCATCAACTCATCGGAAAAGCGACTGGCGTCAAAGACCAGGTTATTGAATTCCTGAGTGTCGGCCATGCGGCCCGCACGATCCCAACGTTTCACCAGGTGGTACTTGTCCTTCACGATCTGATGGGTCACTTCCTTGGGGGGTGTGAAGCGATCCTTAATGATCTTGAACACATACTCATAGGAGGGCAGCGTGAATACCGCCATCACCATCCCTTTGATTCCCGGCGCGACGATGAACTGATCCTCGGTGGAGCGGATGTGGCGCGTCGACGTCCGATAGAAATAGGTTTTTCCGTGGCGGAAATGGCCAATCGAACTGTAGATTTCTGAAATCTCTTTCTTGGGCATCAACTGCTGTAGAAACAGCACGTACTGGGACGGAATCGACGCATCCACCATGAAGTAGCTGCGCGTGAAGGAGAACAACAGGCTGACCTGATCCGGACCAAAGAGAAACGCATCCACATAAACGGCTGGCGCCTCATCCGAGTCGTTGTGCAGCAGCGGCAACACAAAGGGCATCTGCTCCCCCGCCGCGGAGAGACGCCCGACGATGTAGCTCGCCTTGTTCCGGAAGAAATGATGCTCCAGCACCTGCAACTCGATATCAGGGTGGGTAACGCTAAAGCGGGGAGTCAGGTGGCGCTCTATCGCCGAGGTAATGCTGTTGACGTCCCGAACGAGGTCCTCGTAGGGAATGTTGAAGGCATAGTCTTCGAGGAGCTGTGTGAATGCCTGACAAAGGCCCTCCCCGATTGGGTAGTGATTGACCACTCGTCCCATATCGACTGCCGGCACGTCGCCTTGAGGTGAGAACACGAAGGCATACTCATTGCGAATCGATCGATGCCCAAAGTGGGAATTGAAAATGGAGTTGTAGAAGGTCTCGGCAATCTCGAAATTGGTCATCCCCCGCACCAACTCAGCATACAGACTGCGGGTGCCCGCCCAAAAGGTCAGGTCTTCAATCTCTTTCCCGGCAATGTGGCGCGCCACATCGAGGGTCTCCATGACCGTCTCTTTGTAGATATCGATACGCCGGCTCGAGATGTCCTGCATGCTCCTCCACAGCGCCCGCTCAAAGCGGGTGCGCGCGGCCAGGGTGATATTTTCAAACTCCGCGAAATAGGCATAAAAACCGTTCAGGATGACCCTGGCGAAGCGTTGCTGTTTATCCACTGGAGACCCTTGGGAAATGGTCAGGGCAGTGTAGGTGGGGGCATGCTCCGGCGCAATTTCCGCATGCCGCCAATCCAGCGGTCATAATTTTGCGCTTTGTTCAGATGATACTGCGCTACCTGCTCGTGGGGCAGAATCAAAAATGACTCTTCCTTGAGCCCCTGAACCACCGCTTCGGCCACTTGAGCAGGACTCAGAATGCCATCAAGTCCGGCGGCGCCACCGTCTGTTCCGCCGAGCATCGCGGTATCTACCCCCTGCGGACACAAACAGCTGACCTTGATGCCGTCGTCCCCGTGGGTGATGGCCAGCGATTCAGCAAAACCAATCGCCGCATGCTTGGTAGTGGCATAGGCAGCGGTGTAAGGCTGGGTTAAGAGCCCTGCAGCGGACACCGTGTGCAGAAAGTACCCCACACCTCGCTCGATCATTGAGGGCAGGCATGCCCGGGCCGCATAGATATGGGCCATAACGTGGATCTCCCAGTTACGCTGCCATACCTCATTGACACTCGATGAGGCCCAGTAATCACCCCCATCAAGATCCAGCACGCCGGCATTGGAACAAAAGAGATCGATCTGCCCGAACTCGGCCTCGGCCTCGGCCACCATCGCCGCGATGGCCGACTCGTCACCCACATCGAGCTCAACGCTCTTCGCATCGAGCTCGGTCGCAAGAGCGCCCGCCGCCTCACCGTTGAGGTCCGCAATCACCAGGCCGCGAACCTGCTCCTCATGGAAACGACGACACAGGCCCATACCAATACCACTGGCACCGCCTGTGACGACAACAACCTTGTCGCGCAGCTCCACAATCAGGCCGCGTAAGCGGTCTCGATGTAGCGGTTTCGATGATAGGTCGCATCACCAAACGTCGTATTGATCATCATCAGTCGCTTGGCGTAGTGGCCAATATCCAGCTCATCGGTCATGCCCATACCGCCGTGCATCTGAATCGCCTCACCAAACACATGCTTACCGTTCCGATCGATCAACACCTTGAGCGCATGAACGGTCTCGGCAGCCATCGCCGGATCTTGCTTGTACTCACAGAGTGCCTTAAACAATAGCGACTTGCTCTGCTCGTAGGCCATCATGGTGTCCACCATGCGGTGCTGCAGTGCCTGATAGGAACCAATCGCCACACCAAACTGCTCGCGGGTTTTTGTGTACTCGAGGGTCTTGGCGTTCAGCACGCCCATAATGCCGACGGCCTCTGCCGAGAGTGCAATGATCGCCTCGTCTGTCAGCGCATCGACCACTGACAGCGCAGCGCCCTCCTCGCCCAGCAGCGCATCCGCGCTCAGCGAGACGTCCTTGAAAGTGATGTTTGCCACGCGCTGGCCGTCCATCATGGCATAACTCATCTTGTCGACGCCGGCAGCCGCCGCATCGACGACAAACAGCGATAATCCGTCGCTGTCTGACTGATCTCCAGAAGTGCGGGCCAGTGCAACCAAGTGGTCCGCCTGCTCGCCATTGAACACCACCACCTTTTCACCGTTGAGGACATAACCGTCGCCAGACTTGGTGGCGTTGGTCTGACAATCATTCAGCGCAAAGCGGCTTTGGCGCTCTACGTAAGCAAACGCACCCAATAGCTCGCCACCAATGATGCGGGGCAGCCATTCAGCCTGTTGCGCCTCGCTGCCGGCACGCTTGATCAGCCCGCCAAACAACACCACCGTCGGGAAATAGGGCTCGACCACCAGGCCCTTGCCCAGCTCTTCCATCACCACTGACAGGTCGACGATATTGCCGCCGAACCCCCCGTGCTCCTCAGCGAAGGGGATCGACAGCCAGCCCAACTCGGCGAACAGTTGCCAATTATCCCGGCTCATACCCTGATCGGAGGCCACGATAGCCTTGCGGGTATCCCAGTCATAGTCGTCCTGAACAAAGCGCGCGATCGAGTCGCGGACCATTTGTTGCTCTTCAGAGAAATCAAAATTCATGGTTAGCGCTCCCCTTACTCAAGACCGAGTACGTACTTGGCGATGATGTTTTTCTGTACCTCATTAGAGCCGCCGTAGATTGTAGCTGCGCGTCCGTACATGTAATTGCGGCGCGCCTCCGTGGCAAACTCGTGGCCCAGCGCTTCGGGATCCAGATCAACAGGCAATACACCTTGGTAGTAGGCCGCGATCTCCATCAGCAGCTCCTGGGTGGCCTGCTGGAGCTCGGTGCCCTTGATCTTGAGGAGCGATGACTCCGGCCCGGGAAAACCGCCTGCAGCTTGAGTGGCCAAGGTGCGCAACTCGGTGAACTCAAGCGCCATCAGTTCCACCTCAATGTCGGCGAGGCGCTGCTGAAAACCGGGATCATCCATCAAACGCTGCCCACCATTTTCTTCCTTGGCAGCGACCTCTTTGATCACGCGCACAGCCCGCTTCACGTCGGCGACGCCGGCAATGCCCGTGCGCTCGTGGGCTAGCAGTGCTTTAGCAACGGTCCAGCCCTTGCCGATCTCACCCACCACGTTCTTAGCGGGCACACGGACATTGTTGAATTCCACCTCATTGAGGCTGTGATGATTGTCGATCGAGATGATCGGATTGACCTTGATCCCCTCGCTCTTCATATCAATCAGGATGAAGGTGATGCCTTCCTGTTTTTTGCCTGAGTTATCGGTGCGCACCAAACAGAAAATCCAGTCTGCATACTGGGCGTAGGTCGTCCAGATCTTGGCGCCGTTAATGATGAAATCGTCACCATCCCGCTCGGCCTTGGTCTTCAAGCTCGCAAGATCTGAGCCCGAACCGGGCTCCGAGTAACCCTGGCACCACCAGTCTTCACTCTTCAGGATGCGCGGCAAGAAGTACTCTTTCTGCTCATCGGTGCCGTAGGCCATGATGACGTTGGCCACCATAACGAGACCAAATGGCACGACGTTAGGAATACCCGCCAGCGAACGCTCGCTTTCGTAAATGTACTTTTGCGTGGCGGTCCAGTCCGTGCCACCGAATTCGGCCGGCCAATTAGGCGCGACCCAGCCCTTGTCGTAAAGCTTTCGCTGCCAATCCTCGATGGCATTTTTATAATCGGGAGAACGCAGCCGCGCCTGGAGCTCAGGCGTATAGGCCTCGTCGAAAAACCCGCGAACCTCGTCGCGAAACGCAAGATCTTCGGTTGAATATGCAGTGTCCATGAATTACCTCGCGGCAGATAGCGCCCAATCAGAGGAGGCCGATTAAGCTGTTTTTGAATCTTGAGTATGTTTTCTGAATAAAGGGAATGTAGGCAACTTGGGGGGGTATTGCAACCCTGCCGAAGGGCCCGAATCGCCACTATTCAAGCTGTCAATGTCCATTCATCAGCGGGCCAAGCGATCAGTGACTCAGCACCCCAATAGGTTAGTACATCAGTGAAAACAGTTTGCGCTGATACTCCGCCGCCAGCGGGTCACCCTTGCCGATGGTCGCCAGCGTGTCCAGAAAGACCTTTCGGGCCTCTCCATCGTTGAAATCTTTGTCCGCGCGCAGCACGATCAGCAGGTGCTCAAGGGCGCCGCGGTACTGGGCCGCCTGACTGAGCTGGATAGCGAGTTGTATTCGCGTCGCGTGGTCTTCGGGATTGGCCGCCATGGCCGCCTCTAAGGCCTCCACTTCGGGGGATCGCGCCGCCTCGCGACCTAGCTGAATCTGGGCCAGCAACTGCTCATATCGAGCGTCCTGATCCGCCAACCGAACATCCCGCAAAACTGCTTTTGCGTCATCCAGCCGATTCGCAGTCACCAACGCCCCGGCATAGGCGAGGGTAAGGTCCAGTTTCTTGCCGGATTCCTCCCAGGCACTGCGGTAAAGCGCCAGCGCGGCGGGGATTTCGCCCTCAGCCAACAATTGTTCCGCCTCGACCAGCGCGTCGGCCTGTGGCGAGGGTAGGTGCTTGTCGAGCATCTCGCGCACGGCGGACTCGGGCTTGGCGCCAGAGAAACCATCAATAGGCTGCCCCTCTTTGATCACCATCACCGTCGGTAGCGTCTGCACGCCCAATTGCTGCGCCAGCATTTGCTGCTCATCTGCGTTGACCTTGGCCAGCAGAAAAGCGCCCTGATATTCATCGGCCAGCTTCTCCAATATGGGCATCAGCTGTTTACAGGGGCCGCACCACTCAGCCCAGAAGTCGACGATTACCGGGCGTGTCATGGATTCTTCGATCAAAAACTGCTGTGCATTACTCTCGTCGATCTCGACAATGTGCGCAGACGCATTCATGTAGTGGATTCCTGATCAGCCAGCACGTCCTGCATATCGTAACGGCCCGTAGGCTGACCAACCAGCCAACAGGCCGCCTGCAAAGCACCTCGCGCAAAAGCCATTCTCGAGCTGGCGCGATGGGTGATCTCGAGGCGCTCACCCTCACTCGCAAAAATGATCGTATGGTCACCGACGATGTCACCGGCGCGGATCGTGCTAAAACCTATGGTGTCGCGATCCCGCGCACCGGTCCGACCCTCTCGGCCAAAAACCGCGACTTTGGACAGATCCCGGCCCAATGCCTTGGCCACGACCTCGCCCAGACTGAGCGCCGTGCCCGACGGTGCGTCGATTTTGTGGCGGTGATGTGCTTCGACAATTTCGATATCGACGCTGTCGCCCAACGCTTTGGCCGCCGCCTCGGACAGTTTGAAAGTGAGGTTCACGCCCGGCGCAAAGTTTGACGCCTGACAGAGAGGCATGCCGGCAGTCGCGGTAGCGAGTGCCTGCGTTTGCTCATCGGAGAAGCCGGTCGTGCCGACCACCATGGGCAGGATGCGCTCTGCACAGATCTCCGCATGCGCCAGCGTCGATTCCGGCACCGTAAAGTCGATCAGCACATCGACTTGATCCGCGACTGCCGACAAATCTGAGCTAATGACGACGCCAGACGCCTCACCGCCCAGCAGTTCGCCAATATCGGCACCCAACAGGGTCGACTCCGGTCGCTCAATCGCCGCTGTCAGCCGGGCCGGCGTATCGCTATCCGCAATCGCCTGAGCCAGCATGCGGCCCATGCGGCCGGCCGCGCCTGTGATGCCAACGCGCACTGTCATCCGGTCATCCCGTCAAAGAAATTTTTGACCCCTTCAAACCAGCTACTCTGGCGCGGAGACTGCTGCTCGCCGCCCTCTTTCAGGGCGCCGCGAAACTCCTCGAGGAGATTACGCTGTTCCTTGGTGAGATTCACCGGCGTCTCCACCACAGCGCGACACAAGAGATCACCAACGGGGCCTCCCCGCACCGGCTTCACGCCCTTACCCCTCAGTCGAAACATCTTGCCAGTCTGGGTCTCTGAAGGAATCTTCAATTTGACGCGCCCGTCCAGCGTGGGCACCTCCAACTCACCGCCCAGCGCGGCGTCGGCAAAACTGATGGGCACCTCGCAATAGAGATGTCGCCCATCGCGTTCAAAGAGCGGATGCTGGCGAACCGCGATCTGCACAAAGAGGTCTCCCGGTGGTCCACCCGCAGGGCCGGCCTCGCCCTCGCCACTGAGACGGATACGATCACCGGTATCGACGCCCGAAGGCACCTTTACCGACAGGGTTTTAGTTTTCTCTACCACCCCTCGACCACCACACGCTGCGCAAGGCTCGGAAATAATTTGTCCTCGACCCCTGCACCGCGGGCAGGTCTGGTTCACTTGAAAGAAACCTTGCTGAGTGCGAATCTGCCCTGTGCCGCCGCAATGGCCGCAGGTTATGGGTTTGCTACCCGGCTTGGCGCCACTGCCGTCGCAAACTTCACAATGCTGCAAGGACGGCACTCGAATCTCAGCGGTAGAGCCACGAACCGCCTCCTCTAGAGAGACTTCGAGGGTATAGCGCAGATCTGAGCCGCGCTGGGGCCCCTGCCGGCGTCCGCCGCCACCGCCAAAAATGTCGCCGAACACATCGCCGAAAATATCCGAGAAGCTGCCGCCCTGAAATCCACCGCTCCCCATGGACGGGTCGACGCCGGCATGCCCGAACTGATCGTAGGCACCGCGTTTCTCACCATCAGACAGGATCTCGTAGGCCTCAGTCGCCTCCTTGAACTTGGCATCGGCGTCCGCATCATCCGGATTGCGGTCCGGGTGATACTTCATCGCAATGCGGCGATAGGCCTTCTTGATATCTGGCTCAGAAGCGGAGCGGTCCACCCCCAGCACATCGTAATAGTCGCGTTTCGACATAATTTCGGCGCAGGATCTCGTGAGCGCCTCGCTCCCTCTTTAAAAACGGACGCGGGTGACATGGTGATAGCCATGACCCGCGCCAGGTTCGCCTGCCATCAGGGAGGCGTTTTGGAGCTTCGCCGGAGCGAGCTCTGCTTCGCTTGCTCGGCGTTACGCGCGCTTGTCTTCTTTAACTTCCTCAAACTCGGCGTCAACAACATCGCCCCGATCCGCCTCTTCCGGCTGGGCTTCCGCACCTTCGGCTGCGGCAGCCGCACCTTCGGCCTGCTGCGCCGCGTACATCTTTTGCGCAACGCCTCCCGTCGCCTCGGTCAGCTTGGTCGTGGCGACCTCCATCGCAGCGGCATCATCACCTTGAATCGCCTCCTCTACTTCGGTGATGGCGGCTTCGATGACAGCGCGCTCGTCATCAGTGGCGTGCTCACCCGCCTCTTCAAGGGTCTTGCGTGCGGCATGCACCATACCATCAGCGGTATTGCGTGCGGCCACGAGCTCCTCGAACTTCTTATCCGCCTCGGCATTGGCCTCGGCATCCTGCACCATTTGTTCGATCTCATCATCAGAGAGACCGCCCGAGGCAGTGATGCGAATCGACTGCTCTTTGCCAGTGGCTTTGTCTTTCGCGGACACGTTTAAAATACCGTTGGCATCAAGGTCAAAGGTCACCTCAATCTGCGGCATACCGCGCGGCGCGGGCGGAATGTCAGCGAGGTCAAAGCGGCCAAGCGACTTGTTCTGCGTCGCCTGCTTGCGCTCACCCTGTACCACATGGATGGTCACCGCGGTCTGGTTGTCCTCAGCCGTTGAGAATACCTGCGACTTCTTGGTCGGGATCGTAGTGTTCTTCTCGATCAACGGTGTCGCGACGCTACCCATGGTTTCGATACCCAGTGTGAGCGGCGTGACGTCGAGGAGTAGCACATCCTTCACATCACCTGCGAGTACTGCACCCTGAATCGAGGCACCCATTGCCACGGCCTCGTCGGGGTTCACGTCTTTACGCGCTTCCTTGCCGAAGAAATCGGCCACCGTCTGCTGCACCATGGGCATTCGGGTTTGTCCGCCGACCAGAATCACATCCTGCACCTCGGAGGGTGACAAACCGGCGTCATCCAGCGCGATCTTCACGGGCTCAAGTGAGCGCTTGACCAGATCCTCCACCAGCGACTCCAACTTGGTGCGACTCAGCTTGACCACCAGGTGCTTTGGCCCTGTGGCGTCCGCCGTGATGTACGGCAGGTTCACTTCAGTCTGCTGCGAACTCGACAACTCGATCTTAGCTTTCTCTGCCGCTTCCTTTAGGCGCTGCAGGGCCAGCGGATCGTTGTGCAGATCGATGCTGTTCTCTTTCTTGAATTCTTCCGCGAGGAACTCGATCAGTCGCAGATCAAAGTCCTCACCACCGAGGAATGTATCGCCATTGGTGGCCAGCACTTCAAACTGGTGCTCGCCATCGACCTCTGCGATTTCGATGATCGAGATATCGAAGGTGCCGCCACCGAGGTCATACACCGCTACCGTGCGGTCGCCCTGAGCCTTGTCCATGCCGTAAGCCAATGCTGCAGCGGTAGGCTCGTTGATGATGCGCTTGACCTCTAGGCCCGCAATGCGCCCCGCGTCCTTGGTCGCCTGCCGCTGGGAGTCATTAAAGTACGCAGGAACCGTGATCACCGCCTCGGTCACCGCTTCGCCAAGGTACTCCTCGGCCGTCTTTTTCATCTTGCGAAGAACTTCTGCCGACACCTGCGGCGGTGCCATCTTGTCGTCGTTAACTTGTACCCAAGCGTCGCCGCTATCTGCCTTGACGATCTGATAGGGCACCATCTTGATGTCCTTTTGCACCACGTCGTCTTCAAAGCGACGACCAATCAACCGCTTCACAGCAAACAGCGTGTTCGTTGGATTGGTGACCGCCTGCCGCTTCGCAGACTGACCCACCAGAATTTCATTGTCGTCGGTGTAGGCGACGATAGACGGTGTCGTGCGACCCCCCTCAGCATTTTCAATTACGCGAGGCTTGCCGCCTTCCAAAACGGATACACAACTGTTGGTGGTGCCCAGATCGATGCCAATGATCTTACCCATGTCTGTTTCTCCTATCGGCCAGCGACTCCGCGCCGGCATAATTGCTTGTCTGCAGATATGGGGGCGGTTGGACTGAATTCAAGTGCCGCCGCACCGATCACGCGTTGACTCATTCCCCGCTGGGGGCCTTGGACACCATCACCATCGCCGGGCGCAGTAGCCGACCGTTCAGCAGATACCCTTTTTGCATCACAGCGACCACCGAGTTCGGTTCGACATCGGGCTGCTCCACCATGCTCATCGCCTGGGCGGTCTCCGGATCAAATGGCTCACCTTGAGGGTCGACGACTTCGACGCCGTACTTGGCCAGCACGTCCATAAAGCCCTTTCGCGTCAATTCCACGCCCTCAGCCAATTCCGCACTGCCGGGCTCATCACCACTGGATTCCAGCGCGCGCTCGAGGTTGTCGACCACACTGAACAAGTCGCCGCAGAAGCGCTCTAAGGCAAATTTGCGCGCTTTTTCGACTTCTTGCTCTGCGCGGCGCTGGACGTTCATCGCGTCAGCCTGGGCCCTAAGTGCGGCATCCTTGGCCGCCTCGAGCTCCGCCTCAAGATCAACTGTTGCGTCATCCGGATCAGCAGCGTCAGCGACGTTGCCTGGGTCGGCTTCCACAGCGGCCTCCGTCACTGCTCCATCAGTCTGGTTGACATCGACAGCGTCTCCTTCAGCCGCCGTCTGCTCCTCGGGTTTCTCTTCCGCCATGGGCGATCTCCAATCTTTGACTGACTATTTGCTTGGTATTGGGGTCTTTTACCCACGTGAAAGTGGGCCGATAACCACCGCTGTGCGGTGAAATGTGGGGTGCCAAAGCCGGTTTTCAAGGGGTAGGAGGGGTTTTCGTTGCGGTTTGTACGACGCCAGCCTGCGACTGGAGCACTGGCAATCGCTGACACCTGACCACTCGAGTTTGTGTGATCACCTCGGATCGCATCGACATTTTGTTTTTGGCCGCTTGATTCTGGTTTTGACAGCTCGCGCGAGATGAACTGCAAATCGACGGAAGCGGACAATGCATCCGCACCGTCAACCCCCAGAGATATCGATATTGGCTCTAGTTTCAGAGAAGCGCGCCGGCGTTGCGGCTAGCGTGAAAAGGCCGCGCTCAGCATCCGGGCGGTGACATCTACAATCGGGATCACCCGCTCGTAGGCCATCCGGGTGGGTCCAATCACGCCAAGCACCCCTAAAGATTGGGAGCCCTGTGCATACGGGGCGGTGATGATGCTGAAGTCGCCGAAAACGTCAAAACCGGCTTCTTCACCGATAAAGATCTGGATCCCATCCGCGCAAGAGCAGCGCTTCATCAGCTCGAGCAGGTCGCGCTTGCGCTCAAAGGCATCAAACAGTTCTCGCAGCTTTTGCATGTCCTCAGGGGATGCCTGATTTAGCAAACTCGCCTCACCCGCAACCACAACATTTTCAGACGATTGCTCCCTGTCGATGGCCGCATTGGCAAGTTCCAGCGCCGCCTCCAGATAGTTATCAATGCGGGCACGGGCCTCGGACATTTCCCTAACAATGTGCCCCTGCACCTGTGACAGGTCATTACCCGCATAACGTTGGTTTATCAAATCAGCCGCCGCCTTGAGCTGCTCTTCGTCCATGGGGCGCTGCATCTGAATAATGCGGTTCTGTACCTCGCGTTCGTTGATGACCAGGATCACGAGCACCCGGTCACCTGACAGCGGCAGAAACTCGATCTGTCGGAGTTGGCTCGCCGCGGGCTTGGGTACCGTCACGATGCCGGTTTGATAAGTGATCTGGGCCAGCAGATTTGAGGCCGTCTGCACCAGCTCTCCGGAACTGCGGTTGGGATCCAGCCCGGCATTAAGCGCGGTGACGGCACCCTCCTCTACGGGTCCCACTTGCAGCAGGCTGTCGACAAAAAAACGATAGCCCTGTGCAGTCGGCACTCTTCCGGCGGAGGTATGCGGCGAGGCTAGGAAACCCCGGTCCTCCAGTTCGGACATGATATTACGAACAGTTGCTGAACTGACCGAGAGGCCGCTCTCGCCCTGCAGGTTTTTGGACGCCACAGGTTGGCCCTCACGAATGTGCATCTCCACGAGCGTCTTCAACAGCGATGATGCGCGGGGTGAAAGAGCTTCCAACGGCAGGGTCTCTGGCAGCGGTCTTTATTTGTTTTAGCACAGGCTCAGACAGCAAAAAAGGACCGGGTGGCCCATGAAACTCCCATTATCTTCGCGAGAACCACTCTTGATGGCCCGCGCCGGCCTCATTAGCCACATCAGATGTTCACTCACAAGACGGTCTGCGCTATAACTGACGCAAAGCACACCGATGCCCTCCATGCTCATTAATCTCTCGATACAAGATTACGCCGTCGTCGACCAGCTTGAGGTGGAGCTCGCTGCGGGCATGACGTGTATCACCGGTGAAACAGGCGCGGGCAAATCGATCATGCTAGATGCCCTGGGGCTCTGCATCGGCGATCGCGCTACCTCAGGGGCGATCCGCCCCGGCGCCCCGCGCACGGACATTGCAGCCTGTTTTGATGTGAGTCAGAACACCCGTGCTCAAGTGTGGCTTTCCGAGCGCGATCTGGAGGCTGCGGGAGACTGCATCCTGCGCCGCACCATCACTGCCGAGGGACGGTCTCGCGCGTACATCAATGGGTCTCCTGCCACGCTGTCGGACTGCGCTGATCTGGGGCAACTCCTCGTGGATATCCACTCACAGCATGCGCATCAGTCGCTATTGCGAAGGCCGGTCCAACGGAGCCTGCTCGATACCTACGCCTGCGCCGAAACGCTAATTGGTGAAGTGAGCGAGACCGCGCAACGCTGGCGGGTATTGCAAGAGGAGTATTGTCGGCTCGCGGGTCAGACCGAGAAGTCTGATGCGCGCAGAGCTCTGCTCACCTATCAGATCGAGGAGCTGAAAATCCTGAACCCGCAGCCGGGTGAGCTGGGGGCGCTTGAGGCGCGGCACAAACTGTTGTCGAATGCCGCCTACATTATCGATAGCGCCAATGACATTGCGGCGGTGTGCGAGGCGCAGCGCGATCAGCTCGCGCGACTGGTGCAACTGGCCAATGACGATCGCATGACAGGGTCGGCAACCGACAATCTCCGCGAACTGCTGCAATCAGCGCTGATTCAACTCGACGAGGCCCAGGCGGAGACAGCGCGCTTTGCTGCGTCGGTGGAACTCGACCCCGAAGGGCTGAGAGCAGCTGAGGACCGACTGAGCGCCCTCCACGATCTGGCGCGCAAACATCGCGTCCAGCCCGACGCGCTCCACGAACTGCTGGCAACCTTACAGGCGGAGCTCGAATCGCTGGCGGGCGGGACTGAGCAGCTGGCGTCGCTCGAGGAGGCGCTGGGTGACACGGCGCTGGCCTGGCACACCCACGCCAAAGCGCTATCGGAGCGACGTCGGGAGGCAGCTGTGCTGTTGGCGCAGCGCGTCATGGAGACGCTGACTGACCTGGCCATGAACAAGTGCGTCTTCGAGATCGCACTGATTCCTTTCAAAGATGACAACCCGGACCCGAGAGGCGCTGAAGACATCGAGTTTTTGATCGCCACCAACCCAGGTGCCACACCGGGGCCGCTCAACAAAGTCGCCTCTGGCGGCGAGCTTTCTCGTATCAGTCTGGCGCTGCAGGTCGTTGCCGCTGACACGGCCACCTCACCCACCATGGTGTTCGACGAAGTCGATGTCGGCATTGGGGGCGGCGTTGCCGAAGTAGTTGGCGACCTGCTGCGCACACTGGGACAGCGCAGTCAGGTACTGGTGGTCACGCATCAGCCCCAGGTTGCTGCGAAGGGTCATCAGCACCTCCTAGTGACCAAAACCGGTGAGGATGCCGTGCACTCCAAGCTGACGTTGCTGGCGGGCGAGTCTCGCATTGAGGAGGTGGGGCGCATGCTGGGCGGCGCGAAACTCACTGACAGCACGCTGGCGCACGCCCGCGAGATGTTAGAGAGCAGTTAGGCCCTGTCTTTCTTTCGGACGCGAAGCACGAGGGTGTGATCGATAATCTCGTAGCCGTGCTGCTCAGCAATCATGTGCTGGCGTCGCTCGATCTCTTCGTCAATAAACTCAATGACCTCATTGGTATCGACATCCACCATATGGTCGTGGTGGTCATCGGGCGCCATCTCAAAAACGGAATAGCCCGCCTCAAAATTATGTCGAATGATCAGTTCTGCGGTTTCGAACTGGGTCAGCACGCGGTAGACCGTTGCCAGCCCGATGTCTTCACCGATATCGCGCAGACGCTGGTACAGATCCTCCGCGCTCAGGTGATGCCCCTGCTCAGAGGCGTCGCTCAACATGGCTAGGATCTTCAGCCTTGGTGCGGTGACTTTAAGACCCGCTTTTTTAAGCTCTCTATTTTGTGAGGCCATGCTTGAAAGGTTCTCGGAAGGCGCAGTTTGACGTTATCATGCCAGCCCCGAATGCTCCTTGGAAGATAATGTGTCGCAAGTGATCCCCCTCATCCGGCCCCTCGCGTTAGGCTGCTTGCTGGCCGGTCTGGTTGGTTGCGGCAGTAATTTCGGGTTTCCCGGCGTCTACCGCATCAATGTCGAACAGGGCAATGTGGTGACCGAGGAGATGGTGGAGCAGCTTCGCCCGGGGCTCAATCGTCGGCAGGTGCGCTACATCATGGGCACGCCGCTGATCGAGGACTCCTTCCATGAAGACCGCTGGGACTACCTCTATCTGCTGCGCAACGGCAGTGAACTGCTGTCTGAGACGCAATTGACCCTCTGGTTTGAGGAAGATGCGTTGGTGCGTGTAGAGGGGCCCGACGCCCCCAGCTGGGATGAGCCTCAATCTGAGGCGTCAGCGTCCGAGGCGCCAGAAGCGTCCTGACCACCCTCAGCTCGGGCCGCCTTGGCCTTGGCCGCACGCGCTTTGCGCACCTCTTTGGGATCGACCAGTAACGGCCGGTAGATCTCCACTCGCTCCCCCGCAACCAACAGGCGATCCGCGGTTGTCGCTTTGCCCCACACCCCGATCTTGAGGTCAGGGCCGATCACCAGCTCGTCGAACACCTCGTCCAACTTACTGAGCGTCACGGCCCCGAGCGCAGTGGTGCCCGGCGGTACGTCGAGCTTCACGATCCGCTGTTTGTCGGGCAAGGCATAGACGACTTCGACCGAAATGCTATCGCTCATGTTGCCGCTCCCAGCTCTTGGGTCGCGCGCCGCACCACTGCGTCGACAAGATCGAGGGCCACCTTGTCGAATAATTTACCCGCCGCCACATTCGCCAGCCCACTGGTCAATTCAAAGTGAAGTCTCAAAGAGGTCTTGCAGGCCGCATCACCGAGAGCGCGAAACATCCACTGCCCCGAAAACGAATCAAAGGGCCCATCTACCAGCGCTAACTCAATTTTTTCTGGCCGCGTCATCTTGTTGAGGGTGGTAAAGCCATGACTTATCCCGGCCCGGGACAAGCGCAGCGTGGCGGTGACGGTTTCCTCGCTGCGCTCGTGAATTTCCGCTCCCACGCAACCATCCAGAAACTCTGGATAACGCTCGATATCAGCCACAAGGTCAAAAACCTGCTCGGCCGCGTGTGGAAGCAGTGCGCTTCGCTCTATGACAGTCATAGCGTGAGTTTACCCAACAACGCTGGAGAACGCTGACCCACTAGACGGCAGCTTGCAGCAGCCAGACCAGGCTCGCCGGCGGTACCAACCAGCGCAGGACAAACCACCACAGGGGGAAAAGCCATCTAGGTTCGCGGTACAACTCGCCCCGCAACACAGGTCGCGGCATTAACCACCCCACAAACCCGGCGGTCACTAACACACTGCAGGGCAGTAACCACTGCATTGACCAGGTGGCCACGCGCAGCAGAGGTAGCGTGCCGCCGAAGAGCAGTGAGGCGATGATGAGCACCACCAACGTCGCTCCCAGCACGGCGCCACTGACCCGACCCAACTGCCACTCGTTAGCCAGAAGCAGGACCGTCGGCTCCAGCAACACCACCGCCGCGCCCCAGGCGAGCAGCGCGGTCGCGGCAAAAAACAAGGCGCCATAGGTTTCCCCCAACGGGAGGTTGGCAAAGGCATAGGGCAGCCCTATAAAGAGCCCCGCTAACCCCTCGACCGGCGCGACATTCGACTCGAATAACAACGCCGAGACGATCACGGCGGTCACTACAAGAAAACTCGTATCAATTACCGCAACAGCCAGCACCGAGCGGCACCACGGGAGCCCGGTCGGCGACTGTGCACCCAAAGCCATGCCGATGCCCAACCCGGCACCCAGCGTGACCCCCGCTGCACCCAGTGCCTGCCAGAAGAGACTCATTTGCCAATCATCTGTCTGATACGAAAACAGAAAATCCTGAACAGGTCGCAAGTCGGTGTGCACAAAAGTGAAATCCAAAACGCCCAAAAGCGTAATCGCTACCGCCGGCAGACACACCCAGGCCAAAAACCCCATACCGAAACGAATACCCAGCGCCGAGACGCCTCCTGCCGCCACCAGCAGCATGATCGTCTGCGTGAACTGTGCGGGGCGATCATCGACAAAAAACAAAAAATTGGCAGCGACGTCGATTGCACTGGCAGAAGCCAGTTGCCCCGAGTAAAGCGCCATGACGCAGTGAACGGACCAGACCCCAGTTAGAATCGCCACGGCAGCGAAGATCAATCCCAGTAACGCTTGCGCAACACCCAAATGGCGCCAGCGAGAATCAACGTTGCCGATACTGGCCGCCCAATGCATGGCCAGCCCGGGGGAGCCCCGTCCCAAACTGCCAATGGCTACCTCGGCAATCAGCACTGGCACGCTGAGTACACACAAGGCGATGAGATAGCTGACAAAAAACGCGCCGCCGCCGTGTTCCCCCATGAGGTAAGGAAGACGCTGCAGGTTGCCTAGGCCCGCGGCCACCATGGAAAGAGTCAGTACCAGCGTGCTTCTCGCCCGCCAAGGCTGCGGAATGTTGTCATCCAGCACGCAGTTGCGATCCTAAAAGCCTTCGCCGCCGGTCAGGTCGGAAGAATACCGACGCGGTGCCCGACACGCGCCCGTATAATGGGTTCATGGCTAAATCCAAACGCAACAAGACCTCTGACAATACCATCGCCCAGAATAAAAGAGCACGCTTTGACTACCACCTGCTGGAATCATTTGAAGCAGGCGTGTCGCTGGCGGGATGGGAAGTCAAAGCACTAAGGGCTGGCAAGGCTGAGCTCACGGATTCCTATGTGCTGATGAAAGAGGGCGAGGCGTTTCTGTTGGGCGCCAATATTGCTCCATTGGAGACAGTATCCACCCATTTCGTCACCGACCCGACCCGCACCCGCAAGTTGCTGCTGCACAAAAAAGAACTTGCGAAGATCAATGCCGGGGTCACGCAAAAAGGCCAAACCTGTGTTTGCACCGCGCTCTACTGGAAAGGACATCTGGTAAAAGCACGAATCGAGCTTGCACAGGGTAAAAAGCAGCACGATAAGCGTGAAAGTCAAAAGGATCGCGACTGGCAGCGACAGAAGGCGCGCATTGTGCGCGACAACGTCAAGCAGTAATCAGCCCCAGATCAGCGCCTTGGCCGAGATAGACAGGCCAATCAAAATGCAGAGGCCCATGACAAAAGGTCGGTAAGCCGCGCCGGCATAACGGGCAAAAGCCCAATTGCCAGCCTGGTTGCCCAACCACATTGCTGGCAAGGCAACCCATAACAACTGAAAAGGTCGTGGCGAAATCAACCCCGCCGCACCGAACATGACCAGCGACACCACACTCGAACACCAAAAGAACATCATGAGGAAAGCCCGGGACTTCACGGGTTCGGAAAGGGTCGCCACAACATAGAGAATGACCGGCGGCCCCGGAATGGCGAATGCACCGTTCATCAAACCCGAGGCCACACCGGTTGCCAGCGCTGCGGGACTCGAGGCGGCGCGCTCACTGGGGACGAAGCGTGCCAGCACCAGCGATGCGATCACAACCGAGATGCCGATCCAGAGCTGAAATTCGGCGACAGACAGTGATGCCAGAAACCAAACCCCGATCGCCGTGCCGATGACACTACCGGCGACCATGGGCTTAGCCGGTGCAACCGGAAACAAACCCCACCAGGAGCGATAAGAGAGCAGACCCAAGAGAAGCGCCAATACCGCGCTGAGGACCACAGCATCACCTGGCGTTAAAAAGAACGAAAAAGCCGGGACCACCAACATGGCAAACCCAAACCCGGTAAAGGCCCGGATCAAAGCGGCAAGACCCACAGACGCTGCCACCAGCAGCGCTTGCTCAGCAGGGACAGCGAACAGCTGAGCGATATCCATCAGTGTTGGTCCAGCCGCACCGGCGCACCGCATTCAATCGCACCACTCTGGACCACTTTGGCGCAGAGTCCGCCGTAACCGAACATGGCAATGACACCACCGGGGCCCAATTCTGATTCCATACGCGAACAAGGGTGACAGAGCTGCGTCGCCTCCAGTAGCGCTTCACCGACCCAGAACCGCTGCCTGCGCAGCGCATTGAGATTCAAACCCGACACCACGATGTTCCGGCGCAAGCGGGCCGGGTCGAGATCCGCTTCGCCCAGGTGCGCAGCGATCTGGGTCATGAACTCCCGCGAAATGAGCGTCACCTGGCGTCCAGAACCTGGTGTCTTGGACAGGCGGTGATCCCCCTCAAGGCCGAGATCAGCCACCGCCTGCACCCGGGTAAGCCACTTCAGCGGTTCGCGCCTGCGAGGCCGTACACCAATCCACTGCACCGTACCGGTACCCAGCGTGCCCAGATACTTATTGAGCGAGCTTTTACGTTGTGACATTGCGTGTTCCCTGGGCGCGGTGCAGTTCAGAGCATAACCATGGGGCGGCGGGTCGTCACATGAAATCGCTTTCAGCGCCCACACAACATCAAACCGGGGCCGTTTACCCGCTCCTCCGGGCCATCAACACCAATCACCTAGGCAACGAACACCACTGACGGTTGCGGTGCCCGTAAACAAGTGATCCGGACGGTAATAGTTGGCGTAACCGTTATGTCAGTGTCTACAGGCCGCTTGCGATGAGCAAAGAAGGCCACTCTGGGGATGACTCTGTCGCTTCGGGAATGCCGTATCGCCCGGAACACATTGGGGTGCGCGTCTGCAAGCGACCGGTTCTTTCCGGGACTTGTGAGCCGCCGCTTTTCTAGAGAGAGGAGGCGTTGTGACACATCACGACGGAGACTGGGGCATTCTGAGCACCCAGCAAGACGAAGATCAGGCGCGTGCAAAAGCTGTAAGCGATCCTGCCGCTTTTCACGCAGCCATCGCTGCAAAAGAACTGCACTGGTACGACACCGACGGTGAGCAGTGGGTCTCGCAACCGGGTGCCGACGCTTGGCAGGGCTGGCATGCAGCATCCGGCGCGGAGGGCTCTGCTGACACGAGCTGGACCCCTTGGTCGTCAGCGCTTGACGCAGACGCGGCACCTTTCTATCGCTGGTTTGTCGACGGGCAGACCAACGCCTGCTTCAACCTTCTCGATCGTCACGTGTTGTCTGGCCGCGGCAAAAACCAGGCGCTCGTCTTCGAAGGTGACCGCTGGGATCCCTCCAAAAATGACGGGCGCGGCGGCCCAGTTTTCGAGCAGCGCCTCTCTTACCGGGAATTGTTGGTTGAAGTTGCCCTGCGCGCGCGGGTACTCAAAAGCCTGGATCTCAGCACTGGGGACCGCATTGCGCTGAACCTGCCCAACATCCTCGATCAGATTTTTTACATTTTGGCCGCACAGCGGCTTGGGGTGATTTACACCCCCGTTTTCGGCGGCTTCTCTGCGAAAACATTGTCTGACCGCATTCATGATGCCGGCGCGAAAGTAGTGATTACCGCTGATGGTGGCTATCGCAATGCCGAGGTGGTCCCCTACAAAAGCACCTACACCGACCCCGCGTTGGACAACTATGTGCCTCGCCCCGCGGCGCTGCAGGCGCTGTCTGAGACACTGAAGTCCCGTCTGCCCGCCGATGTCGCTGAACGACTCGAGACACAGGTGACCGAGGCCGTTGCCGGAGAGATCACACTCGAGCGCGCCGATGTCATGCGCGAGCTGGGTTTGGCGCTGGAGCGCGAGCGAGGCACGGCCCCCGAAATTATTGCGGAACTTCGCACCACCGTGGCCAGCGAGTTGGCCGGCGTTAGTCACGCCGTGACCAACGTGATTGTTGTGCGCTACACGGGTAACGACATTGTCGAGCACAGCCGTGATCGCTGGTCGCACAATCTGGTCTACGAGGCAGAAGCGTCATTTTTGGCGGACGCCGGCGTGGCGGATCGCGGTTCACTGGATAGTCTGGACGACAATGCCTTCTGGAAAGCCGTTGGCTCCAGCATCCCGGCAGTGCCGATCGAGGCCGACTGGCCACTTTTTATCATCTACACCTCAGGCTCTACCGGCAAACCCAAGGGCGTGGTTCACACTCACGGTGGCTGGCTGTCAGGCATTACCCACACCATGCGAACCGTGTTCAACGCCAATCAGGATGACTGTCTATATGTAATTGGCGACCCGGGTTGGATTACCGGTCAGTCGTATCTGATCGCGGCGCCACTGGCATTTGGCATGTCCACAGTCATTGCCGAGGGCTCCCCCCTCTTCCCCCATGCGGGCCGCTTTGCCTCCATTATCGAGCGCAATCAGGTCACGCTGTTCAAGGCCGGCTCCACCTTCCTGAAGGCGGTCATGACCGATCCTGCGAGCGCGCAGGAAATGTCTCGCTACGACATGTCGACACTTAAAGTCGGCACCTTCTGCGCAGAACCGGTGTCACCGGCGGTACAGAAGTTTGCGATGGAGAACATCTGCTCGCACTACATCAACTCCTACTGGGCCACCGAGCATGGCGGCATCGTATTCTCCTGCCCATGGGGTGACTTTAAGCCGCTGGAAGCCGACGCCAAGACCTGGCCACTACCCTGGATTCAGGCGCAGGTGCGTATCGTTGAGCAAACTAGCGATACGGGCAGCGTCAGCCAGTGGCGAGAAGCCGAAGCCGGTGAGAAAGGTGAACTGGTGATTACCCAGCCCTACCCTTACCTGGCTAGAACATTGTGGGGCGCGGGTGACGCACTGGGTACCGCTGACTGGCAGGGCGATATCGACCGCTTTGCCGAGGTGTACTTCAAGCGTTGGGACGGCGAACTCACCTACACTCAGGGCGACTATGCGCGCCGAGGTGATGGAGGCGCCTTCACGCTGCATGGCCGCTCGGATGACGTGATCAACGTCTCGGGCCACCGCATTGGCACTGAGGAAATCGAAGGTGCGATCCTGCGCGATAAAACGCTGCGACAGGATTCCCCGGTGGGTAACGTGGTCGTGGTGGGCGCGCCCCATGACGAGAAAGGTGAGACCCCCGTTGCGTTCCTCGTAGCTGCAGCAGGCCGCAAGCTCTCAGATGAGGATCTTGCGCGACTGCAGAATCTGGTGCGCACTGAAAAAGGCGCCACCGCAGTACCATCAGACTTTTTAGTGGTGTCGGCGTTCCCCGAGACCCGCTCGGGCAAGTACATGCGTCGCACGTTGCGCGCCATCTTGCTCGACCAACCTTTGGGCGATCTGTCTACGCTCCGAAACCCCGAGTCGGTAGAAGAGATTCAGGGCGCCGTCGCGCAATGGCGAGACTTTGGCCGACTGGCAGAGGCGCGGCAGATCATTCAGACCTGGCGCTACCTGCGCGTCGAAACCCATCGCTTGGACGACAATCACAAGGTCGCGCTGTTGGTGATCAACCATCCGCCGGTCAACGCACTCAATGAGCGCACGCTCGATGAACTTCACACCGTCGTGCAACAGCTTGAGCATCAGGATGACGTGGACGCAGTGGTGATTACCGGCGCCCGCGGTGCCTTTGTTGCCGGTGCTGACGTGAAAGAACTGCTGGAGGTGGGTGAAGCCGGCGATTTGGAATCAGCCCGCACCCCGCCCAATGCGGCACAGGCGGCATTTGCCGCTCTGGAGCAACTTGGCAGACCGGTGATCGCGGCGGTCAATGGCCCCGCACTCGGTGGCGGTAACGAACTGGTGCTGGCCTGCTCCTACGTGATTGCCGCAGAGCACGCGCAGTTTGGCCAGCCGGAAATCAATTTGAATCTGCTACCGGGCTACGGCGGTACGCAACGTCTGGTGCGCAAGCTACATCGGCGCCGCGGAGAGGCTGGCATGGCCGAAGCGCTGCGTTTGATGGTGAGTGGCCGCAATATTTCCACCGCTGAGGCAATCGACTGTGGTTTGGTAGACGAAGTCGTAACGGAAGCTGCGGCCTCGCCCGTTGAGATCGCGATGGAGCGGCTCCGCGACTACTTTGCCCAACAAGGCCCGCTGGCCGCGGCACAGGAGGAGCACCAGAAGGCGCTCGCCGCACGTGATGAGGCCATTCCCTATGCCGAGGCCATCCTTGAGCAGCCGGCATTACAGCAGGCGCTGTCACAAATTCGCGCCAGCGGCCGTGAAAAGCAGGTAGCACGCGTGCTGAATGCCGTCGCCTTGGGCGCGGAGAAAGGCCAGGCTGCTGGACTGCTGCATGAGGCCGAGCTTTTTGCCGAGGCAGTCTGTGACCCTGAGTCTGGCCCAACCGGGATCACTGCTTTCCTCGAGAAGCGCAGCGCACCCCTGCCAACTCAGTTCGTTGAGGTGTCGCCCACCGCTTCAGGTGAACAGGTCGATGAGTTGCTGGCATCCGGTGAACTGCTGCCCATGGGCGCCAGTTTCTTCCCCGGGGTCACACCCGTTCCCCGTTATCAATATGGCTACGGCGTAATGAAGTCTGCCGAAGACGGCAAACCCGCTCACGGTGACCCGGTCGACGCTGAGATCAAGCTAATCTTTGAGACACCAGAGCCCGAGCCCAATGAAGCGCTGGTGTATGTACTCGCCTCTGAGATGAACTTCAATGACATCTGGGCCATCACCGGCATTCCGGTATCACCCTTTGATGCGCGTGATGCCGATGTGCAAGTCACGGGCTCCGGCGGTGCAGCAATGATTGTCCGTCTCGGCAGTGAGTTGATTGCCGAGGGCCGTTTGTCGGTCGGTGATGTCTGCACCGTTTACTCGGGTCAGAGCGAGCTACTTTCCCCCGACCAAGGCCTTGACCCCATGGCCGCCGACTTCCGCATTCAAGGCTATGAGCGCAACGACGGTAGCCACGCACAGTTCCTGACGGTACAAGGCCCGCAGTTGCATCCCAAGCTACCGAGTCTGAGTATCGAAGAGGCAGGTTCCTATGGGCTGACGCTGGGCACGATTCACCGGGCGCTCTATCACACGCTCGATATCGAGCCGAATAAGCGGTTGTTCGTAGAGGGCGCCTCCACGGGTACCGGCTATGACTGCCTGCGCAGTGCCGTGAGCAGTGGCCTCAATGTAGTGGGCATGGTCTCTAATGCAGAGCGCGCCGCCCGCGTTGAAGCCGTCGGCGGTGCCGCCGTCGACCGGAAAGCCCCACAGTGGTCAGATGCCTTTACCCCCGTGCCCGATGACCCCGCAGAGTGGGCGAAGTGGGAAGCTCAAGGCGAAGGCTTTGTCGCAGCCACAGAAGCCGCAGCAGGCGGTAGCGTTGACTATGTGGTGTCCCACGCGGGTGAGACCGCCTTCCCCCGCTCGTTCCAGACACTGGGCGAAGGTGGCGTGCTGACCTTCTACGGCGCCTCTTCGGGTTATCGCTTTACGTTCATGGGTAAGAAAGGGAGCTCGAGTCCGTCTGAAATGTTCACGCGCGCCGGATTGCGTGCGGGTCAAAGCCTGTTGATTGTTTACGGACCCGGTGCTGAAGACGGGATCGTGGACCGGGTAGCGATCGAAGCCATCGAAGTGGGCTGCCAGCGCGGCGCGCAAATCGCCGTTCTCGTGGATACCGTCCCACAACGTGAGTTCGTGAACTCCCTCGGATTTGGTGCCCAAGTAAAAGGCGTGGTGAGTCTGGAGGAAATTGAGCGTCGTCTCGGCGACGACTACGACCCGCCCGGGCCGTTTGCACAAATGCCCAACCCGTTCACCGAGTCACAGGCATTTAAGGAAGCCGTGCGATTATTCTCGGATCGCACTTTGAAGCCCATTGGTTCGGCGATCGCGCCCTTCCTGCGCAACACCCTCGACAAGCGTGGCTTACCTGATGTGGTGTTTGAGCGTGCGGGTCGCGACGGCCTCGCCCTCGCCACTTCGCTGGTGAAGCCCAACGTGGGCAAAGTGGTCTACGCTGAGGAACTCAGTGGACAGCGCTTTACGTTCTATGCCCCACAGGTATGGATGCGCCAGCGTCGCATCATCATGCCCAGCGCGGAGATTCGCGGCACGCACCTCAATACCGCGCGTGAATTTGCAGAAATGCAGGAACGAATCGCCGCCGCGCAGATCGACGTATTGCCGCCTCTGGCGCGACCCATCGAAGACATCGCCGAGATTCACCAGGCGATGTGGGAAAACCGCCACGGCGGTGCCAATTATGTGGTGACCCATGCGCTACCGCGTATGGGCCTCAAAACCAAAGACGAGCTTTACCGAGCCTGGGCGCTGCGTGACGCAGCCGAACGCGGTGAAGAGATTACCAAAGTCGAAACTGGATCAGCCGGAGCGCTTAGATGAACGATATGTCGGACTTATCCAACACTGTTATTGCTCAGTCTCTCGCGGGGCGCCGGCTCGAGAACAAATCCGTGATTCTGACTGGCGCAGCGGGCTCTATTGGCCGCTACATCTCACGCCACCTGCTCCGGGAAGGTGCCAAGGTCACCATGACCGGCCGCGACCAGAGCAAGCTGGATGCCTTTGTCGAGGAGCTCTCTGAAGAAGGCTTTGACGCCGAGAACATCACCACGATTGTGGGCGACTGTGCGGATCCGCAGGTGTGTCGCGATATTATCTCGCGCGCCGTGGACACCTTTGGCAAGCTCGACGTGCTGGTGAACAACGCCGGCGCCGCTGGCCCGAAATATACGCTGCGTGACATTCCTTTCACGGATGTCGAGATGCGGGCAGCGGGCTCTGACCAAACCATGTTCGACTCCGCCATGAATCTACTAGGTGCCCCTTGGAATATGGCGCGTGCTGCAGCCGCGCAGCTGAGTGACGGCGGCACCATCGTCAATGTATCGACCATTTTCTCGCGCACCCACTATTACGGCCGCATCCCATACGTGGTGCCCAAGTCGGGTCTCAATGCGTTGGGTAAGGGATTGGCACTAGAGTTGGGTGAGGAGCGCGGTATTCGCGTGAATACGCTGTTCCCCGGACCGATCGAGTCAGAGCGCATCGATACCGTTTTTGCCACGATGGATGAGCTACAGAACATCGCCCCTGGCAGTACCAGCCAGGAATTCCGTGATCTCATGATTACCACACGCAATGGCGAGGAAGGTCTCGAGTATCGCTACCCCACGCCCGCCGACGTCGCCAACGGCATTGTTTGGTTGGCCTCTGAGGAGTCGGCGGCGGTGTCAGGTCACCACGTTGAGGTGACAAATGGCATGCAAGTGCCCGCGCAGAGTCGCTCGCAACTGGTGTCGTGGCCGGATAAGCGCCTCGAAGACCTCACCGACAACGTGGTACTCATTCTGGGTGGTTCCGACTACGAGCAAGCTTTGACCTATGCCGAGCGTCAGATCAACAGTGGCGCCCATGTGCTGCTGGCCTTCCGCTCACTAGAATCTGTTGGCCATGCGCGCTCACTGATCCAGACCAAGGGACTGGACGAAATTCAGCTGTCACACCTTGATCCGCTGCGACGCGAATCGGTCGATCGCACGATGCAGTTCATCGACGACCACTTTGGGCGTCTTGATGGTGTGATTGTGTTACCGCGCAAGCCAAACGGCCACTACGGCCACTCTCTGTGCGGCGCCACCGACGAAGACGTCGAGAACTTTGTTCGCGAGGAGGTTGTGGCCCCGGTTGCCTTTGCCAGCATGCTGGCCAGCAATCTATCTAGATGGTTCGGAAAGTGCGAGCCGCCGGCCATCACCTACGCCACAAATGGCAGTGACACCCATGGCAACTTGCTCAATGAAGTCATTCGCGCATCCATCGAGGCGCTGATCCGCGGGTGGCGTCACGAAGACGAAACACTGCTCAACGCAGGCGAGCTGGAATGGGCCGTGCGACCCAACCAGTTGGTGCGCTACGACAGTGAAGACAAGGACAACCTGACCTTTGCCGCTGACTGGGCCGCCACGCTGACCAACCGCGTGCGCCAGATGGATCCGATCAACCTGTGGATTCCAAAAAGCATCCAGCGCGCCACGGGTAAGGAGTCCATGCCGACACCGCTGATGCGCGTATTGCCGGGCTTACACAAAGGCAAAACGGCTGTCATTACGGGAGGCAGCTTGGGTATCGGTCTGCAGTTGGGTCGCTACCTTGCGATTGCCGGCTGTCGAGTACTGCTCAGCGCGCGAAGTGCAGCCAAGTTGGAAGAAGCGCGGGACGAAATCGTTGAAGAACTGCGCGGCATTGGTTACCCACAGGCCGAGACGCGGGTCAGCATCATGGCCGATATCGACGTGGGCGACCCCAAGGCATTGGACGCACTGTATGACCGCGCCATCGACCTCTTTGGCACTGTCGACTTCCTGATCAACAACGCCGGTATCTCGGGCGCGGAAGAGATGGTGGTAGACATGACGCTGGCGGACTGGAACCGCACCATGGAAGCCAACCTAATCTCCAACTACTCACTGATCCGTAAATTCGGCCCGGTGATGAAAGACAAGGGCAAGGGTTCCATCCTTAACGTGTCGAGCTACTTCGGTGGTGAGAAGTATGTCGCGGTGGCCTACCCCAACCGCGGGGACTATGCCGTCTCCAAAGCGGGCCAGCGTGTCTTGGCAGAGATCCTGTCGCGGCACTTGGGGCCTGAGATCCAAATCAACGCCCTCGCCCCGGGACCGGTAGATGGTGCGCGACTGCGCGGCCTAGGCGATGCGCCAGGGCTGTTTGACCGTCGCGGTCGACTGGTACTGGAGAATAAGCGCCTGAATCAGGTGCATAAAGCCATCTTGAGTGACACCAGGGAAGGCCTCAGCGTGGACACCATCATGGCATTGGCGGCCAACGACGTGGCGAACCTGCCCTCGGGCAACGACATGCCCAAAGCGCTGTCGCGCTTGGTGGGTCAGGTCATTGATGCCGGCGGCGCGGGCAACTCATCACGTTTCCTGATGCATGAAGGCATCGCCAGTAAGCTGGTCGACCGGCTCGTGAATGGCGGCATTCTGACTGCCGAGCAACGCACCGCGTTTATGGAAGCCTTTGTGGATGCGCCAGATCCCTTCTTTGATAAAGCAGAGTCCAAAAAGTCGGCTGGACAGATTGAGTCCGGCATCCTGAACCGGCTTCACCTGCATAAAATGCCAACCGACGAACAGGTTGGGCTGTCTACTGTATTTCACCTCGCTGATGACATTGTCAGTGGCGAGACCTTCCACCCCTCAGGCGGACTCAAGTTTGACCGTTCCGTGACTGAGGGAGAGCTGCTGTTACCGCCAAGCCAGACCGACCTGAACAAACTTCAGGGCAAGCGTGTGGTCATGGTAGGCGACAGTATGCGCAATGAGCTTGCGGCGATCGGCAATGGTTTTGTGGGGCAGGATGTCGCAGCGCTCACGGTACTGACTCGTTCAGAGGACAGCGCCCGTGAGCTTCAACACGCCATCGACGCCACGGATTCCG
>CAJXDE010000005.1 GCA_913052635.1 uncultured Halieaceae bacterium | reverse complement strand
AGATCACCAGTGCCACCGACGATTCCGATCGATGGTGTTGTATTGGAAGACATATTCATAACCTCTATTGTGGCGTCATCGTTGACAAGGTTCAGAGCCTTGGCGATAGTGCTATCGGCGACTTGCTTAACGCAAGTAAGTTTAGCGCAGACTGGCTTGAGACATTAGCCAGAAGACAAGAAAAACCAGCGGCGCAAATCAGGCGTCGCAGCAAAAAAGAGTGTACTGGAGCATTGACCTCTGGGCAGGGTTTCCGGGAAGCAGGAGAATTTCTATGAGCAGCAACCATTCTGCAGACTACGATGTGATCGCCGTTGGCGCGGGATTTGCCGGCATATCGCTGAGCTACCACCTTCGGGAAGCCGGCTTTAACGTCAAGGTATTTGACCGAGCCAGTGATGTGGGCGGCACGTGGGCATGGAACAAATACCCCGGGGCAGCCACTGACAGCGAGTCCTATTACTACTGCTTGACCTTCTCGAAAGAGGTGCTGCAAGAGTGGTCCTGGAGCAAACGCTACTCGGGCTGGGAGGAGACACAGAACTATCTGAAATTCGTCATGGACAAGTTTTCACTCTGGCCCATGTTCCAACTGAGCACCGAAGTCGAGAGCGCCGAGTTCGACAACGAGACGGGGCTATGGAACGTCCGCACCCAGGGTGGAGAAACCTACACCGCCAAATACTTTGTCAGCGCCATGGGGATGATTTCGCAGCCCGTAGTACCCAACATCGCTGGGCAAGACCGCTTTAATGGTCCGATCTTCCACTCCTCGCGATGGCCAGAAGGCCTCAACGTGGCGGGCAAGCGCGTCGGCATCATTGGCGCCGGCGCGACCACGGTACAAATGCTGCCAGAGGTCGCCAAGACTGCAGCGCAGGTGACGGTATTCCAGCGAACACCGAATTTCGTACTGCCCGCCATGCAGAAAGATATGACGCCCGAGTGGGAAAAAGAGATCAAAGACAACTACGAAGAAATCATCGCCAAAGCCCGTAACCACATGTTTGGCATGGCCTTTGAGCAACCACCGGGACGCAACGCCGTCGACACGCCGCCGGAAGAGGTGCAACGCATTTTTGAGGAGCACTGGAAGGGCAGCTTCCGCTGGGTATTTGAGACATTCGATGACCTGCTAGGCAGCGCGGAGGCGAATCAAATGGCCTCTGACTTCATCACCAGTAAGATCGCTGAGAAGGTGGATGACCCCGAATTGGTTGAGCTACTCACGCCTAAGGGCTATCCGCTCTTTGCCAAGCGCCCGCCTCTGGATCACGGTTACTACGAGACTTTTAACCGCGACAACGTGAAGCTTGTGGACATCAAGGATCGCGAGCCGATTGAAGAAGTCACCGAGACCGGCATTCAGACGACCGAGAACCTCTACGAGTTTGACATCATCGTCTTGGCAACTGGTTTCCAGGCCTACACCGGCGCGCTGGAAGCGATCGATATCCGCGGCAGCGACGGCCACACCCTGCGCGAAAAGTGGGACGAAGAGTCCAAGTCCATCATGGGCGTCTATGCTGCCGGCTATCCCAACTTCTTCATGATTACTGGCCCTCAGGCTCCCTTCGCCAACCTGCCAACCTCCATCGAGCAGAACGTGGCCTACATCACGGACTGCATCCAAAAGATGGAGTCAGAGGGCTATGACCTCTTCCAGCCAAGCGAGGAGGCAGAAGACGAGTGGTCAGCGCACACCGCCGAAATTCACGAGCAGACTCTGATGGCTCAGGGAGACAAGGTGAACTCATGGATGATGGGCGCCAACCTCGAGCAAAGAAAGCCGCGCGTACTGGTCTACTTCGGTGGCGCGCATATCTACTATGACAAGTTACGCGAGTCAGCAGACGGCGGCTTCCCTGAGCTGGCCTTCAGCAACAGCGCTGCCTGAGGCAGTCAGGCCTGGCCGCTATACTCGGCGGCAAGCGCATTCACCAAGCGATCGAGGTCACCGGCGGGCAAGCGGTTAATGCCCGCCGCCGCCTCCCGACCCCCGCCGGTTTCAAACTGCGAACACACCGCCTCGGCGCCCGTGCGTCGCTCAAAAGGCGCCCTCACACTGACCAGAAACGAATCGTCGTCGCGCTCTGTCAGTACGGCGTGAGCACGTCCCGGATAAGCCCGCACCAGATCATTACTCAACACCCCGCTGACACGCCGCGCCCAAGACGCATTCGGTAATTGATACACGGCGAATGCGGGCTGCTCTACCACGGGTTTCAGGTCCGCAGACGCCGCGAGGTCCTGCTGATAGCCTTGCTGAAGCTTGCGAAAGGTCGACGAATTGAGAAACGCCTGCGGCTGCTCTGCCTCGAACAAGCTCTCGTACAGGGCGTCGGGGTGAAAGTGCAGGTCATCCAGCGACGGCCCATATCCGTTGTAGTTGATGCAGATACCAAGCTCCCTGAGCGCCGCAACGTCAGATACCCGCAACCCTGATTTCTCGGCAAGGCGCTGGGCGGGCTCATCCAGATTGTCGCCAAAAGCACCCGTAATTGCCCACGCCACCCGGGCACCGCGCAGACGCCCATTTACCAATAAAGCGGTGCACACCTCAGGGGCCTCGCTAATAGTAGCGGTAAGATTGGGGTTATCGGGGATCTCACCGGCAGCGTGATGATCAATGTAGTCCACAACGACGCCGTTATCGAGTAACTGCCTGAGGGCGTCGCTATTTTTGATCATGGAGATATCGAGCACTGTTACGGCGTCACCCGGCTCCGCGTGAACTCTCTCCAACAAGGCAATATCGCGTTTGATGCCGGTAATGCGCGTCGAAACTAGTGGCTGCTCCAACCGTAACTGCAACAGCGCACAGATGCCGTCAGCGTCGCCATTAAACACGTCGTATTGCATGGGCGAAGTCTAATTGGAAGTCTCCGTCTTTGCCTAATCACTTAGCGCACAGGGAGCAACCCGAGTATTCTCTTGGACAGGATTGAATTAGGGGGCTGCCATGGAGCTGTCACTGAAAGGTAAAAAAATACTTATCACTGGCGCAGGCGCCGGCATTGGCTTGGCCTGTGCTGATGCATTTGTGACTGCCGGGGCAGATGTCGCCATCTGTGACGTCGAGCAGGCTCGGTTAGACGACGCGCTGGCAGCGCTCACCGACATTGGCGGGACCCACTATGGCCAGCTGTGTGATGTGGCAAGCGCCGACGCCGTGACAGACTTCTTCGCCAGTAGCGTGAAAGCGCTGGGGTCACTGGATATTGTGCTGAACAATGCGGGCGTCGGCTCACCCCTGGTGCCGCTAGAGGAGACCGACGAGGTTGACTACGATCGACTCATGGGCATCAATCTCAAGGGGGTGTGGCTCTGCATGCGCGAGAGCCTCAAGATCATGTCTCCTAAGGGTTCAGGACACATCATCAACATGGCCTCAGCGTTGAGCAAAACCACCTTCCCCGGTGCGGGACTATATGTAGCCTCAAAGTATGCCGTGGGCGGGCTTACCCGCAATACGGCTGTGGAATATGGCGAGTCTGGCATCCGCATCAATGCAATTTGTCCCGGCTTTATCGAGACGCCACTGCTTAGGAATTCGGTGCCAGAGGAAGATCGCGCGCACCTCGCAAGCCGTCATCCAATGAATCGCCTCGGCACCCCTGAAGATGTGGCTAAAGCGGCCATGTGGCTGGCGAGCGATGCGTCTAGCTTCGTCACCGGCATGCTGTTCTCGGTAGACGGTGGCTGGACGGCGATTTAAAGAGACCGGTGTTGCCGCTGACACCAATTTGTCGCTCTCAGCGTGTATCCTCAAGACAGTTGGCAGAGGGCATAACCCATGACCATCTCGCTGGATGACCCGGTCTTCCGACATTATCTGGAAGAGCGCCCCACTCTGACTTATGCGCAGCCTGATGACCCCTGGGTTGTTCGCCAGATGATCATGGGCATCGAAAATCTTTTCGGGCGGCGCAACGTGCAGAGACTTTATGACACGTTAAAGTCACAACCCTTTGAGCTGGTTCGGTTTTTTGAAGACGCGATTGCGGTGACTAAAATCGAAGTGCGCTATGACAGCGCACAATTAGAAAAAATCCCATCGACCGGGCCTCTGGTCATGGTAGCCAACCATCCCTTTGGCGTGATGGACGGCACCATCCTCTGTCACCTCGCAGCAAAGGTCAGAGGCGACTTTCGCATCCTTATTAACGCCTTGCTGTGCCGTGATAAGGATCTGGCGCCCCATTTTTTACCAGTGGATTTTTCGCCCAGCAGGGCCGCCATGAAAAACAACGTAGCGATGGGGCGCCGCGCCCGAGAGGCGATGGCGGAAGATATCCCCGTGCTGATTTTTCCCTCGGGATTTGTCTCAACGGCCGGGAAATTCGGCACTGGCCGAGCCGTCGACGCGCCCTGGACGACCTTTGCCGCCAAACTCATTAGTGACGCGCGCGCCAATGTGGTGCCGATCTTCTTTCACGGCCAAAACAGCCGTGCCTTTCATATCGCGTCCCACCTCTCGGAATGCTTGCGCATGGCGTTTCTCATTCGCGAAGCGAAGGCCCGCTTTGGCACCCGCTTTGACGTCACAATCGGGGACACCCTAGCCTATGAATCTCTGGAGGGGATAAAGGGACGCAAAGCGTTGACGCATTATCTCTACGACGCGGTCCAACAGCTGGCTAAGGCTTAGTCAGCCGAAGCTGGATAACGCCTCTAATCAAGAGCATTTCTGCAGGTAACGCGGGTTTTTGACACAATCAGGGCTGAAGCAAGGAGCCCGCTATGCCTGTACTCACCCTCGATCAAATTGAATCCCTTTGCGCTGATGCGCTGAAGCGCGCGGGCGCCAGCGATGACCAAGCGGCCATCGTCGCCGAGGAGATCATGGACGCCGAGGCTGAGGGCATCCGCAATGTGGGGCTCGGCTACCTGCACCTGTACCTGAAGCATCTTCGTTGCGGCAAGCTGAATTCAGCCGCGGCGCCGAAGATCGTTAAGACCTCGGAATCGACCACAGTTGTCGATGCCGATTTTGGCTTCTGCCACCACGCCTATGTCATTGCCGAGAAACGGCTCATCGAAACAACCCGCGCCCAGGGTGTGGGGCTCATGTCGATTCATCAATCCTCATCGGCGGGCGTGCTGGGGTGGTTTGTGCGACGCCTCGCGCACGAGGGCTTGGTGTCGCTCATGTTCGCCAATAGCTCCAAAGCCGTGGCGGCCCAAGGCGGCAAGGTGCCCTTCTTTGGCACCAACCCCTTCGCGATGGGCGCCCCTCGCGCGGGTGATGAGCCACTGGTGATCGATATGGCGACTGCCTCAACTGCACGAGTGAATCTGGTGCGCGCCGCGGCAGAGGGCCGCGAGATTGAGCCCGGCCATGCGATCGACCCGGACGGCAATCCCACCACGGACCCGGCGGCAGGACTCAAAGGCTCACAACTCCCCGTAGGCGGGCCCAAAGGCTTTGGTCTGGGCTTGATGGTGGATGTGCTGGCCGGCGTGCTCACTGGCAGCAACTGCTCTTATGAGGCCTCGATGTTCTCCAATACCGAAGGCGGCCCCCCGAATGTCGGTCAAACCATTATCGCGATGGATCCGGCCTTTTTCGGCGAGGGCTTTGTCCCTCACCTGGAGAGGATGTTCAACGCACTCACTGAGGACAACGACGTGCGGATCCCCGGCCAGCGCCGCGGGGCTGAGCGCGTGAAGCATAAAGCGGAGGGCGTTGAAGTGCCGGAGACGCTGTTAGAGCAAATCGAGACGCTAGCGGCCGGCGGCTAACGAGCAGCGCTACTCGCGCCACTCTCCCATCGCATCTTCAATCGCCTCCCATAGGTAACGGGCGAGGGATTGATCTACAAATATCGAAAACACGGGTTGATCGTTTTCATCCTGATGAGCGGCGATAATCACCGACACCCGGGCCACCTGCGTCTGGGCGACGCTGCCCGGCGGAAAGGCCGCCTCTGAGAGGTCCACGCTGCACTGCTTTGCCATGACCCCGGCCCGTGGCTCTCCTCCCAACTGCAGCCACGCATGACTGTGCTGGCAATACAGCGGCCACACACCCGCCGCGACGGCCTCGGATGCCGGTCGGCCGGATGAGGCCTCGCTATCCGGTTGTAACAGCCAGAACTCGCGATGACTCAGTGACATCACAAAGCCTGACTCGCCGCTGGCAACAATCTGGTTTGGCGCATCCGGCAAAGTGTGTCCCTGACTCAATAACCACTCCCGGGCACCAGCGCCCCGCACACCCTCTCGACGCGCGAGCGATACATCACGCAGTAGCAATCCACCGAGTCCTTCGATCACTTGGCATCCTTCAAGCGGGCTACGCAGGCTCACAACGCTTGCCTCGCGTTGTCGGGGTCGTAAAACGGCAACGCCTCAACACGTGCCTGCACCAGCACACCGCCCTCGGTGCGTATCGCAATGCGGTCACCGGGGCCCGCATCATCGGGGTGCGCATAAGCTAGCCCGATGATCTGATTCAGCGTGGGCGAGATCTCGCAGGAGGTGACGTTTCCCACAATATCCCCATCTTTTATCACCAGGTGCCCTTCCAATGGCCTGGGTGCCTCGAGGTCCAGGGAGAACCCGACCAGCTGCCGAATAGGCGCGGAAGCCGCAAGAATATCCACCGAGCGACGCCCCACAAAATCGGGCTTGCTGCGATTCATCGCCCAGTCCAGCCCCACCTCACCCGGGTGTGTCATGCCATCGGTATCCTGCCCCACAATGATGTGGCCCTTCTCTAGCCGCAGGAGACGCTGCGCCTCCACACCAAAGGGTTTGATATGCCATTGCGCACCCGCCTCTAAAACAGCATCCCACAAAGCGGCGGCGCCCAGGCTCGGCCCGTGGAGCTCGTAGCCCAGCTCCCCCAAAAACCCGACCCGCATCAAACGCACGGGAATACCCGCCACATCGCCCTCTCTGCAACCGAGATAGGGAAAGGCGTCGGCACTGAGATCAATCGAACAGCCCAATGCCTCGAGCACCGCGCGGGAATTTGGCCCTGCGATGTTGATGGCCGAGAAGGCCGCCGTGACGTTGGCAATATCTACAGATAACCGCCATTGGGCGTTCCAGCGCAGCATCTCGCGATACACCCGGTCGACCCCGCCCGTGGTCGCGGTGACGTAAAAATGATCCTCTGCGAGGCGCGCGGCGACGCCATCGTCGATAACAACACCTTGCTCACTGACCAATACGGCGTAGCGGGTGCGTCCCACAGGTTGCTTTAGGAACCCATAGGTGTAAAAGCGATTCATAAACTCGGCGGCGTCGGGACCACGAAGCTCGATACCACCCAAAGTGCTGACGTCAATGACACCGACGCCGGTCCTCACCACCGTGACCTCCTCAGCCACACAGCCCAGCTTGTCATCGGGCTCACCATAGAATGCGGGTCGCCCCCAGAGGCCCGCAGGCATCCACTGCGCCCCCGCAGTGTCGTGCCGATCCGCAATCGCCGTATGCCGATGGGGGTGGAATCGTCGGCCGGCTATGTGGCCCAGCGCCTCGGGTTTGACCGGAGGTCGCGCCGTGGTGACGCCGGTTTCACTCACCGTACGATCAGTGGCTTTTGCCACCAAGCGCGCGGTCGGTAGCGCAGAATGGCGGCCCTGCGAGGGACCCATCCCAACCGTCGAGTAACGTTTCACTAGCTGCACATCACGGTAACCCAGCCGCGTCGCGTTCACGATGTCTTTGATTTGCAGGTCCTCGTCGAAATCGACGAATTCCCTGCCCTTTGGATGATGGAAGATGGGCCAGGGGTGATTGACCTGCGCGGCGCAGGCAACGAGCTCATCTTCGTCGGCGGTCATATCAATGAAACGCAGGGCGGCGCGCGCCGCGTTGCGGCCATCGGCTAACACCGCATCCATCGAGTGAGTGCTGTTCACGCTGCCGGCCAAAAATAGGCCTGCGGGAAGTCCGCTCAAGGTAAAGGCCGCGCGGTCGTCGTCATAGTCGAGTTTTGCCCCGGCCTGACACGCCAGCTGGTATGACGGCATAAAGCCCGCACTCATGGCCAGAACTGCGCAATCCGTTTGCGCGATTAACTCACCCACTTCGCCCTGAGTGTCGATGCGATGAATATCAACACCACACAGAGACTGACTCCTCGCACCACGCCGCGCGGTGTAAACCGTGGCACCCATGTGGACCGTGATGCCCCGCGCAATCGCCTCAGCTAGCAACCCCTTGTCGTCCGGCACCTCACGAAGGTCTACCACTGCCGCCACAGACATGCCCGCCTCTGCCGCCGTGAGCGCGGTCATCCAGGCCGGGTCATTCCCCGCAAGCACCACCAGCTCTCCCTGAGGCGCCACCGCATAATGGTTGAGCAGGCGCTCAAGCGCACTACAGAGCAACACTCCAGGGAGATCGTTGTTGCGAAAGACCACGTGCTGCTCACTGCTGCCTGTTGCCAACACACAACTTTTGGCACGCACCTTGAATAGGCGATCGCCTTGGATCACGGGCAAATAATGATCGGTAAACCAGCCGTTACAGAGGGCATGGGTGAGCACTTTGATACGGGGATGCGATGCAACGTTAGCGATGAGGGTCGCCGCCTCGCTTCGCACGGCATCACTATCGATGGAAAAGCGATGATACGTCAGGGAGCCGCCTAACTCGGGCTGTTCATCGATGAGCAAGACCAAGGCACCGCCCTCCGCCGCCTTTAGCGCAACACTGAGACCAGCAGGGCCCGCACCGACCACCGCCACATCGCAAAACAGATACTGCTTGTCCTGGTAGTGAGGGCTGGCAGACAGATTGGCCACACCAAGCCCAGCTGCTTTGCGAATCATTCGCTCCCACCAGTGCCACACGCCGAACGGTCGATAAAAGGCGCGGTAGTAAAAACCTACGGGCAGGAAGCGACCAAACCAGTCGATGATGGCATTACGGTCCGCCATCAAGCTGCCCGATACGTTCTGAGCCGTGGTCTCGGGGTAATCGGCGATGGGTAACTCATCCGCAAGGCGATTGGGCGCCGTCGGCGTCTGCACCAGCGTGTTGGCGTCGTGCCCCGCCATGGTCAGCGGACCCCGCGGTCGGTGGTACTTAAAGGACCGCGAGATCACCCACTGTCCGCTGACCACCAGGGCAGAGGCAACGGTATCGCCCTCCAACGCGGGCAATTCGCGCCCATCAAATCGTGCGCTCACCGGGGAATCGCGCTTGATGCGGCTGCCGTAGGGCAGTGGCAATCGCTCCGTCACGAATCAGCCTCCACTGGTTCCGTCGCGGCTGAAGCACCCGGATCAAACAGTTCTGCCGGGTCACAGGTGCGAATCACTTCATCGGTCTGGTTGTGGCGTTCAACGATGAACCAGTAATTGCTGGGCGTGTGCATCCACCACTCGCGCACCACACCAATGTGGTTGTCGCCATAAAACACGTAATGCGCCCACTCTTGATCGGTGGCTTCGGTCAGACTGGGCATGGGCTTCACCTGACCGCCATAGGTGAACTCGGTTATATTGCGCGGGCCATTCAAAGGGCAAGTGAGGATTTTCATGCCGCCTCCTAGTGACTCGCCGCCGTGGCGCCCATCTCGTTCACCTGCCGGAAGGCATCGAAACGATCGAGACTAAAGGGCGCAATAAGATCGGGCACCTTGCCACCGGATGCCACCAGTTCAGCCATGGTGACGCCACAAATAGGCGTTGCTTTGAAGCCCCAGGTACCCCACCCCGCGTCCAGGTAATACTTCTCGACGGGACTCAACCCCATGATCGGACTGTAATCGCTGGTCATGTCGGTGATACCTGCCCACTGGCGCATGAGACGCACCTCACTCATGAACGGGAACATCTCGACTGCGGACGCGATCAAGCCCTCTTTCAGCTCGAGCGTGGAACGCGTGCCATAGAGCGGGTAAGGGTCGGACCCACCGCCAATCACAATCTCGCCGCGACTGGTCTGGTGGACATAACAATGGAGCGCAGAAGAGCTCACATGAGGATCTAAACACGGCTTTACCGGCTGGGTCACCATTGCTTGCAGCGGGTACGCCACAATCGGGAGCTGAAACCCGGCCATTCTGGAGACGTCGGCACTGAGGCCAGAAACGGCCTGCACCACGCAGCCGCAAGACACCTTCCCACGATTGGTTTGCACCCCGGTAACGCGCCCCGCTTCGATATCGACGCCCGTGACTTCTGTCAGCTGATGCAATTCGACGCCACGCTGGGTCGCGCCCTTGGCGTAGCCCCAGGCGACCGCGTCATGGCGCGCGGTGGCGCCATCAAGGTGCCAGAGGCCCGCGAGTATCGGCAGGCCGGCAGGATCCAAATTGAGACTGGGCACCAACTCGCCCACCGCCTGCCGATCGATCAGTTCGGTGCGACCTCCAAAATGTTTGTTGACCTCAGCCCGCTGCCGGAACGCCCTTACCGTGGCATCGGTATGCGCCAGCGTCAGCTGGCCCCGCTGCGAATACATGATGTTGAAATCAAACTCGTTCGACAGCCGCTCATAAAGCTTTACCGACTCGGTGTAAAAGCGAACGCCCGCTGAAGTGAGGTAATTGGAGCGAATCACCGCGGTATTACGTGCCGTATTGCCGCCACCCAAATAGGCTTTCTCGAGCACTGCGATGTTCGTGATGCCGTGATATTTGGCGAGGTAATACGCGGTCGCCACACCATGCCCCCCGCCGCCGATAATCACCACGTCATATTGCGATTTGAGATCAGTGGGGCCCGGCAGATCGGCGATCTGCTCAAGCGGGTAGTCTTTATTCAGACCGAATTTCAGCAGTGAGAACGGCACTATCGATAGCCTCTCTCAAGAAAAAGAAGGCAAGAATCGAACGGTCTCTGAAATCCCAACAAGCAGGCTACCGCTCGATCGTGGGCATTAAGCCAGTGTGTCCGTGGGGTGAACCCTCCGGCGGCACAGACTGTCTGAGAGGGCTCTCTGATCTCGATGACCAAGCTCACTGTCGTGTTCATTCTGCAGGCCCCGCACCGGAGCGCGATTGCTCAGAGGCTTCGACCAACGTCTTCGCAGCAAAGCTTTTAAGCTGCTGCCAAATCTCAGGATCGACGGTGAGTCCCTCCTCCAAAGCCTGCTGCTTAGCAGCAAGCAAGTCAGACTCATCGTGACAAGCAAGCAATTTGTACTCGTCTTCAGAACGAATGGTGGGCAACAAATCGACATGATTCGCCATCAGGATCGTCACCCCATCATTAGGGACATCATCCTCGGGAATGTCAGCAAGCTCATAGACCCTAATGGACGGTACCGCAGAGCCAGCGCGAAAACCGACGACTTGCTCGGTAATAGGCGACTGCGAATGTCGCCAGAATGCGGTCACATTCATACCCCGGCTGGAGAGACGGGCCAGATACCCCATAATGAGCTGGCGCTGACGGCAATGCCGAATCTTGATGACGGCGAGACCACGAATCCGCGCCTTCGCAAAAGCCAACTCCAGCGCCAGGTTACCGGAGGACAGTACGCTCATGTGTTGCCCGTCCACGACAGCGAGATCTGCGTCCTGATAGATCACGTTGGGTCGGGCTGACGCCGCGGATGCCACCACGCACTCAAGCCCCTCACTGAGCTCTTTCATGCCGTCAAGCTTGTAGCTCTGCATCCACGCCACCATCGCGGAGGCATCATCGGCATGCCCCGCTGTGAACCCCATACCCATAAAAGCCTTACGGCAAACCGACTGCAGTTCATTAAGGGAGATCTTCATTGCGAGGCGCTAATCCGCTCAGCAACGGGCGCCACCGGGAAGCTCCAATCATCAAATACCTGCGGGGACGCAGCGCTGTCCTCGTAATCACTCAGCAGCGGCGCTCCTTGGAAAAAAGTGACGCGCACCCAGCGGTCGCCTTTGGGATCGAAGCGGTGCGCACCCAGAAACGACAGTTTGGCGCGCAACAAATGCATGGGCTTCATTTCGCGATGCCACAGATTGGCCCTGATCTCCCCGTAAAAAGTAGCAGCCATTGTCTGTATGCGCCGTATGACTCGCATATGCTCGGGAAACGCCATCAGCAAATCGATTGTTAGCGCCCGTGGCTGTGCATCCAACAAATCGACAAGATCTCGGTAGACACGCTGCGCAGTGGGAGCGATAGCGAGCGCAAGCTCTTTCTCTTCCCCCAACTCTTCTCCTCGTACACCAAGCCGCGGCTCCTCTTTGTCCGCCGACTGATACCAGAACCAATAACGGGCGTCCTCGCACTCATAATCAGCGTCAATCGCCCAGTCGAAGTGCGTCTCAAGAATTTGCTTGAGCTGGACCAAAGGCATATCGGGTGTCAGATCCAGATTCTCGTCGGCACCCATCGCATCATTCAGCCCGTCGACTTGCTGGGGATAAAGCTCGATCAGCAGCGTGTTGAGTAATTCTTGAGTCTCGAGTGCCAGTTGCGTCTGCGCCCAGTCGAGGAGCTGCTGCCATAGGGCCTCATCGAGCGGCACCTGTTCCAACCACGCTATGACCTGCGTGAGCTCCTCATGCGCTTCGCTATTGCGCAACCTTTGCGGTGCATCCTCAACATGGGTTTCAGCTAGATAGGCGGCTGCACGACGGCACAGCGCCAGCATCCTGTCCCGATCGTGCTCGCTGGGCGGCTGTGCAACCGCCACAGCCAAGGCTCGCTCCCGAACCCAAACCCATTGACTGATGAGTTGGGGGTGATTGATCAGAAAAGGGGCCATTCCGAGCCCAGTGGAATTGCCGATTCCCAGGTAGCGTCGCGCGTCGAGGTGCAGGGCCACGGCGTGGCCCGGGTCTGCCTGCCTCGCGATGTGCTCGACCTGATCCACTGAAAATTCTCTGAGCATATAGACCGCCGCCATCTGCGCCGAGAAAGGTTGCCAAAAGTCCTGATAGCCTTTGATACGATCAAAATCGGCAATGCCAAACTTACCGTTGCCGTAAACGGCGGTTGTTCGATACAGATACCCCGCTTCTTTAAGGTGATCGATGTCCGGCTGCTGGCCCGATGCCAACGCCGCTGAAACAGTCGCGAAGGCACGTACCGACTTATTCGCTCGGGATATGACCAATAATCTCGGGTGCTGACGACCTGCTTCTTGCAATGGCACGTTAGCGGACAACGCAGACATCAGCTCAGCATCTACCTCGCCCTCCAACAGGCAAAAAGTGAGATCCCAGGCTTCGGCGATTACCCTATCAGTCCGCTGAGCATCCTCGAGATGCCGAGAGAAAACCACCACATGGTAGCGGTACGCTGATGTCTGCAGGCAATAGATCGCGAAACCATGACCGTTCTCGTCCAGCTCAAACTGTGTGCGAGATACCTGCCATTGTTGCTCGAACATCAAGCGCGTGAGCCGTCTTGCGAAGCTCAGTCGTGTCGGTGAAAACGACCCCAGCCGCTCAAGTTCCATAACAGTCGCGGGTGATCGGAGCGACAGCGTGGCGTCTTCAACAGTTGGGGTCAGCTGAGTCATGGTTCGGCGCCGCTTTCCAACAATCCGTAGGGTGACTGCGCGACCCGGGTGAGCAAGCCGACCCAGTTGCCACCCATGATCAAACCGAGCTCTTCCTCAGAAAAACCTTTGGCTCGGAGCGCACTCACGATACCTGGAAAATCCCGATTATCCGCAAACCAACCGAGTGGTTCGGGCCAGCCTGCGTCACTTGCAGAGCCTTCGCCGTAATCCATGACCTTCGACCAGCGGCCAACGCGCATCCACTCCAGCACTGACTGCGGCTGGGCCTGACAGAGATCCGAGCCAAAACCGATGCGATTCACGCCCATTCGCTCAGCCGTCCAAGCGACCATCTCAGCGAAGCTCTCCAGTGTGCACTGCGGCCCGTCTTTGAGATGGAAGGGATACAGCGAGAAGCCCAACAAGCCCTCATTCGCTGCAACCGCATCCAGCACCTTGTCGGACTTATTGCGCAACGCCGGATGAAAGTGACTCGGGTTGGCGTGGGAAATGATGACAGGCTGCTCTGAGTAATCGATGGCTTCCAGTGTGGACCGCTCGGCGCTGTGTGACATGTCGACCACCATGCCGACCCGGTTCATCTCGCGAATTACCTGCTGCCCAAAACGAGTGAGCCCACTGTCCTCTTCCTCATAACAACCGCAGGCCAGCAGGCTCTGATTGTTGTAGGTGAGCTGCATGATCATGAGGCCGAGGCGACGCATCACCTCGACCAGACGGATCTCGTCTTCGATGGGTGAGCAGTTCTGCGCACCGAAAATTATACCGATGCGCCCTTCTGCCTTGGCGCGCTCAATATCCAAAGGCTCATATACGGGTCGTATCAGATCGGGGTAGGCCTCAAAGCGCTGATTCCATTCCCCAAAGCGCGTCAGAGTCTCACGGGTGTTCTCGTGGTAGGCAATCGTGACATGGACCGCATTGAGGCCGCCCTCGTGCATCTGCTCGAAGATCTCACGCGACCAAGCCGAGTACTGCAGGCCGTCGATGACTGTCCAGTCTGGGTCCACAGTCGCTCCCGCATCAGGCCTGAATGTAGGTCGTTTTGACCGTGGTGTAAAACTCACGCGCGGCCTGGCCTTGCTCGCGCGGGCCGAAGCTGGAGTCCTTTCGCCCGCCAAAGGGCACATGATAGTCGGTTCCCGCTGTCGGCAGGTTCACCATCACACAGCCACTCACGGCGCGCTTTTTGAAATCGGACGCCGTCGCCAACGATTGCGTCACAATGCCGGCGGTGAGACCAAAGTTCGTGTCGTTGAGGATCGACAGCGCGTGCTCGTATTCTTTTGCGCGTATCACGCAGGCGATCGGCGCAAACAGCTCTTCCCGGTTGATGGCCATGTCGTTGTCGGTATCCACAAACAGCGCGGGGGACATGTAGTAGCCGGGTGTGGGCATGTCGAGTCGCTCGCCGCCGCAGAGTAAGGTCGCCCCCTCTTTCACGCCTCGCTTGATCCAGGCCAGATTCTCGTTGAGCTGCACCTCGGAGGCGACCGGGCCCATATCGACCCCCTTCTCCAGAGCGTGCCCCACCGTGACAGCGGCCAGCTTGGCCCGCAATTTTTCCACGAAGGCGTCGTGCACGCTGTCATCCACAATCAGGCGCGACGACGCGGTGCATTTTTGCCCCGTGCCGCTATAGGCACCGACGAGCGCCGCGTTAACCGCCACATCCAGATCGGCGTCAGCGGCCACGATTAACGCGTTTTTGGAACCCATCTCGAGCTGGCACTTCACGAGGTTCGCAGCGGTCGCAGCCGCGACCTGCTTACCAACCGGGAGCGAGCCCGTGAATGACACCGCATGAATTTGATCGCTGTGAATGATCTGATCACCCACCGTACCGCCACCGCCTATGAGCAGATTAAAGGTGCCATCGGGCAGACCTTGCCTAGAGATGATCTCGGTCAGCGCCCAAGCACTGGCAGGCACGAGGTTGGCTGGCTTGAAGATAACGGCGTTACCAAAGGCCAGCGCGGGCGCGATTTTCCATACAGCGGTCGCCATGGGAAAGTTCCATGGGCTGATGATCGCGACCACGCCCACGGGCTCCCGTCGCGTCTCGATCTCCACGCCCGGGCGCACCGAATCAGCTCGGTCATCGATCTGGCGGTGAACCTCAGCGGCAAAATAATGAAAGAACTGCCCGGAGCGATAGACCTCACCCACACCCTCAGCCCGGGTTTTGCCCTCCTCGCGGGCCAGCAACTCACCGAGCTCCGCACTGCGCTCAATTAACTCGTTACCAATGGCCATGAGCACCTGGTAGCGCGTCTCCATCGGAGACACCCCCCATTCGCCAACCGCGCGGTTGGCGGCGGCCAGCGCATCGTCAACATGGCCCGAACTGGCCTGCGCGTATTCACCGATCACATCGTTTATGTCGGAAGGGTTCGTGTTGACGACCGGATTAGGGGTAGTGACCCAGTTACCGTCGATATATAAGGCTTTTTGCTCGGCCATGACGGCGCTCCAGCATTCGTGAAATCGCGGGCGATGCTACCGCCACCGCCCCACAATTAAAATCACTTTAACTACTCCAGAGGGGGTATGCGCAGGGACCCTAGCTAACCACTCAGTGACCCACCTCAGAAAGGCACTCTGGCAGTAGTGTGTCAGCTCCGCTCATGAGCCTCCAGTCGCAAGCCCGCGGGGGACTGGAATATTAGGCTGGATGACGATTGGATCAAGCTGCCCTCTACTTTAGACAACTTGCATGAGACACCCTGCTCGGTCAGGTGCGCGGCAAAGGCCTCGATATCGTCTAGCCACCAGTTAAGGTGCGTGACCCCTCTTGCACCAGGCTGGGCCCGCGGATAGCGATTTGCACCGTCGGTGCCATGGTAGGTCACCAGCTCCACCTCCCCCAGCGGCTGACCGGGCTCAGCCCAGATGCTCACCTCGAGCGCGCAACCCGCCGGCAGGCCAATCATTTCCTCAATTTCGGGCCCTTCGAGTATATTGTTATGAGACAGCGAGAGGCCCAATATCGTGTCAATAAAGCGTTTTTCCTCAGCAGGATCTCTCACAATACACACCAGTGGACCTAGGCCATAAAATCCTGAATCGGGAATAGGCGTATCACTGCCAATCACTTGAAGCAACACAATATTGACATCATCATGACCCGCCAGATGGATCTCCCGAAAGTGCACCCCGTCGGGCGAAACGGCCTCGCTGTAGTGTTCATTGCGGAATACCACGCCCTGCTCCGTTAGCTGGGCCATCCGCACCGGCAGATCGTCGACGTAGATATCAAGATTTTTGGGGCAGAGATCAAAAACCTGTGCCTCTGCGCGCACGGATTCGGCGGCCACATTCCACTCCACCAGATGCATACCACCATTTTCAGCCCCCGCTGACCGCACCATTGCCTGCTGCGCAATCTGGCGATCCGTTACGCCCCAGTGTTCGCGCAGACCCGGGTCATCCCCTTCCGCACGGGCAACGCACTCAAATCCAAGCCGACCCACCCAGAAATCGAGCGCGGCCCCCATATCGGCGGTGCCAATGCTGACCCAGTGCCATGCGCTAGCCATCAGTCTCACCAACTTGCGTCGGATAGCGTTCATCTACCTCGGCCAGCAGGTCATCTACCAACATCCCCACGTAGTAGTCGTTCGATTGCGCTTTCGCCTCATTCAAGTAAGCCCGGAGATCCTCAGGCGAAATAGCCGGGCCGCAGGCCTCAAAATCTCCGCGCAGGCTATGTCTGGGGAGCGCAACCAATGCAGCAAGACGCCGGTAGCGTGCGGCCCGTTGCCACAGCTCGTAGGTTTTGCAGATATCGGGCTGGATGGTGCGGCCAATGGAGTACAGGTATCCGATAACAAACAGCGACTGGGGATAATCGGCTTCGAGCGCCTTCAGTCGGTAGGGCATCGCCTCTTCGCCCCGACCCGAATAGCCATACGCGCGGCCGAGCTGATAGTTGAGCCTGGGGTTATTGGGGTCCGCGGCCACCGCTCGTTGGCAGGCGGCGATCGCAGCGGGCTTATTCATCCCGCCGCTGCTGACAGCGGCCGCGACATGACCGGGGTCCCAACCATGTGAGGCCAGGCGATCACACTCGGTCACGTCCTGTGAAAATCGGGCGTAGCCATAGTCAATAAATTCGACCCCGGCCTGTGCTGACATCCCCAGACCACAGGTGAGCGCCAGAAATAGGCCCGTCGTGATTCGAGACATTGCCAACCTCCCCTTCGTCAGCAGATCATCACAAGGTGCGTTGATGGTTTCGATATCAACGTCCGATAAACCATCACGAGACTACTGTTGTACCACGGTCTCGTGAGCTTGACTCCCCGAGCACGGCGCAAATTCGCATCAGATCGCGCTCAGCCCCCGATGACAGAGGTAACAAACGCCACTTCTGTGTAAGCGGCGCCTATGTCAAGCTTAAAGAGCTCTCTACACCGCAAAATAAGGATAAAAAATGCGCGTTACTGGCTTAGCTTTAAGCAGTTTTACGTTCTGCTTTTTAGCAATCGTCGCTCCTACGGCGGTGGCGAACCCCACCATCTTCCCTACTGGCACGACGATCTATGACCCCGAGCGAGCATGGAACGGATACGTGCTCTTTTCCGCACCAACGGGGAATACACATCTTATTGATATGGATGGAAACGAGGTGAACCAATGGGACCGGCCTGGCTTTCCTGCGGAAATGCTGGATCCAACCCTGAATGATGGGAAGAAAGGCCATATCTTGGTTCAAATTGAAAACAACGAAGGTATGTGGGGAGGCATTTTCAACAACGTTGCCATCGGTGAAGTCGACTGGGACGGCGAAACGGTGTGGTCATGGCGCGGCGAAAATGGAGAGGGCGCCGACCAAAGCCACGACTGGGCAAGGCTGCCAAATGGCAACACGCTGGCGGTTGTGGCAGTCCCGCAACTGGTCCTGGCGCTCTCCAAGACAAAACCCATTACCGACGAGCACATCGTTGAAGTTAGCCCTAGTGGAGAAGTGGTATGGCGCTGGTCCGCTGGGCTTCACCTAGATCAGTTTGGGCTGTCGGAAGAAGGGCTAAACCTCTGGCGAGAACTGATTGAAGAAACGGGGGGGCTGCGAGCAGGATTCATCACCATTAATGACATGGCACCTATTGGCCCCAACAAGTGGTTTGACGCCGGCGACACGCGCTTTCACCCCGACAACATCGTTATCGATTCTAGGGAAGCAAGCTTCATCGCTATCATAGAAAAAACATCGGGTGACATTGTTTGGAGAATCGGCCCAGATTATCCCACTCAGTCGTCGGCAGAACTCAGACCCCGGCTTGATACCTACGTACCCCGTCCGGTTGATCAGACCAGTGGCCAACACGATGCACACATTATCCCCAAAGGGCTGCCTGGCGCAGGCAACCTGCTGGTTTTTGATAACGTTGCGCCTTCCGGGTATCCGGCGACCCGGCTGCCGCTATTTTATGGGTCACGAATCCTCGAGATTGATCCCATTGAGAAACAGATTGTTTGGCAATACACAGCGGTAGAGTCAGGCGCCGCAAGCTGGACCTTCGCGAGCTCCTTCATCTCCAGTGCCCGCCGGCTACCTAATGGCAATACGCTGATAAACGAAGGGATGAACGGTCGCATGTTTCAGGTCACACCAGCCGCGGACATCGTATGGGAATATGTGAACCCCCACTTTGGCTCGCAAACCTACACCTCCTTGAACACCGAAAACCGAACCGTTTCCACCAACTGGGTGTTCCGCGCGCAGCCCATTCCTTATGACTGGGTCCCTGAGGGCACACCGCGATCAGAAAAAGGCGTGGCGCCCATCGATATCAAGAACTATCGCGTACAATGAGGTAACGCATGAGCGCTTTCAGCGCCAAGACATGCCTTATTGCCCGGGACGCTGTTCATGACTGACTCGCTAGTGATCACAAGCGAAAAAGATGCGGTGCTGTCTGTCACGCTGAATCGACCCGAGCACCGCAATCCCCTGTCCAGCGACATGATTGCCGCGCTGTCGGGAGCCATTGCCTCCGGTAATGCCAACTCGGACACCCGGGTCATTGTGATCAAGGCCGCCGGCCCCGCTTTTAGCGCGGGGCATGACCTGCGGGAAACGCGCCGTCGCGACAATGAGGATCAGGGCGACTGGCAGGCGCGAATCGATCAGCTATTACAGGATTGCGCGGCCATGATGGCGAGCATCCTGCACGCCCCCAAACCCATCATCGCCAGCATACAGGGGATCGCCAGCGCCGCGGGCTGCCAACTGGTCTCTGCCTGCGATCTGGCTATTGCCTCCGAGGACGCCACCTTCTGCACGCCGGGAGTCAATATCGGCGCCTTCTGCACCACGCCATTGGTCGGTATCGGTCGGAATCTGTCCCGAAAGCACGCACTGGAAATGGCACTGACGGGTGATCAATTCGACGCGGCTACTGCCGAACGCTTTGGGCTCATCAACCGGTCTGTCCCCGCGTCCGAACTGGAGCAGGCAACCCAGGAATTAGCGAGCAAGATTGCGTCTCGCTCGGCCGAGAGTATTGCCCGGGGCAAATCGGCTTTTTATCAGCAGGTGGAAATGCCTCTTGATAAGGCGTTCGAGCTGGCCAATCAGGTGATGCGCGATAACCTCACCTCTGACGGCGACGCACACGAAGGTATCGGCGCTTTTCTGGAAAAACGCGACCCCGAGTGGGGTTAGTCACTCCATGCGTCTTGAGTCCGACGAAGCCATTGCCGAACTGCTCCTGCAGGCAAAAAGGATCGCTCTGGTAGGCGCCAGCGCCAAGCCCGAGCGACCCAGCCATCGGGTGATGCAATTCCTGCTCGATGAGAGCTACGAGGTCTTGCCCATCAACCCGGGCCTGGCGGGGCAGAGACTACTCGGACAAACAGTGCACGCCTCTCTGGCAGACCTCCCGACACGGGTCGATATGGCAGATATTTTTCGCGACGCCGCGTCACTGCCCGAGGTCACACAGGATGTCATGGCTGCCGGGATACCCGCGATATGGACACAGTTAGGGGTTGTCCATAGCGCAGCCGAGCTGACTGCCGTAGAGGCCGGCCTGCACTTGGTGGTGGACCGCTGTCCGGCGATCGAGATACCGCGACTGCGCGACGCAGGGTTACTCCCCTCTCGCTCGCTGCAGTCTTAGACGCCTTCACAGACCTAAGGCAGAGGTTCGCGACCCAATCCTTTTTTTTCGCCAGTTACTCACCTGCGGTTTTCTTAACTGCGAGTAAGTCCTCGTATTCGGGTTCGTCCCCTTTAGCTTGAGCCATGAAGGTTTGGCGGATTGCGTCACCATCTAACATCGATGCGTTCCACGTCGCGATGTAATCAAGGCCGTCTGCTGTGCTGTGATCTCGGGCATAGTTGACCATGCGCTTCGCACCGGTAACGGCAAGCGGGGAGTTCGCAGCAATCTGCTTGGCGATTCCCATGACCGCTTCAAGCATTTCCTCTGTCGAGTCATAGACCTCGTTCACCAGGCCAATCGATTGGGCTTTTTCCGCACCAATCCGCTCAGCCGTGTAGGACATTTGCCGCGCCCAACCCTCAGAAATCAGCTTGACCAAGCGCGGGTATGTGCCGACATCTGCGGTCATTCCAATGGCGGTCTCGTGGATTGAGAAGAAGGCGTCCTTGGTGGCATAACGGCAATCACACGCCGTGATGAAATCCATGGCGCCACCGACCGCAGCCCCCTGAATAGCTACTAAAACGGGCATGCGTGCTTCCTCCAGACAAGTGAACGCACTCTGGAGCGCCATACAGTGATGGCGGAACGCCTCTGCTCCGATGCTGGGGTTAGTACCCGCCGGGCCGTCTAATCCGCCGTCGGTGAATACCGATATGTCCATCCCGGAGGAGAAGTGCTTGCCCTCCGCAGAGATGACCAGCACGCGCGCAGAGGCCTCCCTTGATAGGGTGTTTACTGCGGCTGGAAGCTCTGTCCAGAAGGACGGAATCATCGAGTTCGCTTTCTCGGGACGATTCAACCGGATGTGGGCGATGCCGTTGGTAACCTCGAGTTCGAAACATTCGTAGCTCATTGATTGTTGCTCCCTATGATCTTTATATGATTCCCAGTCTCCTCAAAATAGAGCAAAGCTTTCCTTATTGACAGGCCTTGGCAAGTAGGCGACGCCAGGGATGATTTAAAGATAAATTTGCAGCCAAACCTCTCTGCACCCTGCGAACCGAGACTATAGCGACCGACCCCCCGTCTCCTCCAACTGAGACAAGGACCACAGAGTGAGGCTAGCAGCCAACAGAATGTAGAGCGACACGTAAAAGATACCCAACTCGGTCCACAATAAGACAGCAATAGTGGGCGCCAATGCGCCGCCCAAAATCGCCCCAATCTGATACCCCAGCGAGGCTCCCGAGTAACGCACTTCTGTCGAAAAAAGTTCAGTGAAATAAGCAGCTTGTGGGCCATACTGCATACCGAGAAAGATCATGCCGACAGTCACAGCCAGCGTGATCATCAAAGGACTGCCGGTATCAATCAGCGGGAACAGCGCAAAACCCCAGACGCCCGTCAAAACGGCACCCCAGCGATAAATCTGCTTCCGTCCCACCCGGTCTGACAAGCCGGAGGAGTAAAACAGCGCCGGGATCATCGCCGCGGCGGCGATCAATACCGACGTCAGCATTTCATCCCGGGTCAGTTCCACCGACGGCGAATTCAACCCATAGGCGATGACGAATGCGATCAGAATGTAAAAGGTGACCTGAACGGACAGAAAGGCACCCGCTGCCAGCATGATTCGCCGGGGATAGCGGCGGATGGCCTCCAGCACGGGAGATTTTGGCACTGATGCCTGCTCGCCCGCTTCCGCCTGCGAGGCTTTGAGCGCCTTGAATGCCTCGGTGTCCTCCATGCGCAACTGCACATAAAGCGAGATACCGATGAGGACAATGCTGGCAATAAAGGGCAGCCGCCAGCCCCAGTCTATGAATGCCTCATCGCTCATGGAGGTGCTCACGGACAAAAACGCGAGATTCGCCAGAATGACCCCTACCGCGGCACCCGCCTGCGCATAGGCGCCGTACCAACCGCGCTTTTCAGACGGCGCGCTCTCAGTGACCAATAGCATGGCACCACCCCACTGCCCGCCCACGGCAAGGCCCTGTATGAAGCGCAACGCAACCAGCATGAGCGGCGCGGCAATCCCAATAGACTCATAAGTGGGCAAGAGCCCAATCAACGTAGTGGCCACACCCATCATCATGAGCGCGATCACCAACGTGCGCTTTCGGCCCACCTGATCCCCAAAGTGGCCGAACACCACACCACCGAGAGGCCGGGCAATGAACCCCACCGCAAAGGTGCTGAAAGAAATAATCAGCAGCACCATAGGCGGCAAATCTTGAGGGAAAAACGCCTTGGGAAAAATGACAGCGGCGGCCGTGCCATAAAGGAAGAAGTCGTACCACTCGATACTGGTGCCTGCGAGTGAGGTCAGCGCTACACGACGCATATTTTGCTGCTTGGTGGGCTCTACATTCATCCCGATCGCTCGTTATTGTTGTGCGAGATACAAAGCTAACATGACCCAAGACCCATCGCTCGTAAACCTGTCGCTACACGCAGAGCTGTGGTGCAATGCGAGCCGCCGGACGTCATCTGAGCCGAACCCGAGAGCTGTGAATCCCCAACATGAATAGTCTTGAAACCTTTGCACAACAATTCGCCGATACCGTGTGGGGCACTCCGCTCGTCATATTGCTTCTTGGCGGCGGTTTGTTCTTCTGCTTCATCTCGCGCGCGACTCCCTATCGACACATGGGCCACGGCATTGCTGTTCTACTTGGGCGCTACGACACCCCTGATGCTGCAGGTGAGATCTCACACAAACAGGCCTTGGCCGCAGCGCTTTCTAACACCATGGGGCTGGGTAATATTGCGGGCGTGGCGCTCGCCATCGTCGCCGGCGGCCCAGGAGCCGTGTTCTGGATGTGGGTCTCGGCGATTGTCGGCATCGCGACGAAGTTCTTTACCTGCTCTCTCGGTGTCATGTACCGGGGAAAAGACTCACTGGGCAATCTGCAGGGCGGCCCGATGTACGTGATTAGAGAAGCACTGCCAAAGCCCTTTTATCCGCTGGCTGTGTTGTTCGCTTTGGCAGGTTTGATCGGCACGCTGCCAATGTTTCAGGCCAATCAACTCACTGCACTCATTCAGGATACTGCGTTCGGTGGAAGCGCCCCGGCTTGGGCTCCGCTGTTAATCGGCGTGTCGCTCGCTAGCGTCATTGGCAGCGTGATCTTCGGTGGCCTGCCAAGGGTGGCTAATGTGGCGATCGCGCTTCTGCCCACCATGGTGACCGTCTATCTACTGATGACGGCTTGGGTAGTCATCAATCATCTGAGCGGCGTGCCCGGCATCTTGTTGAGTATTGTCAGCGAGGCCCTGTCGCCGACTGCGGTCGGCGGCGGATTTCTGGGCGTTATGCTGATAGGCATCAGTCGCGGGGCCTTCTCGAATGAAGCCGGGGTGGGTACAGAAGTCATGGCCCATGGCGCCGCGAAAACCAATGAGCCGATCCGCGAGGGCATGCTCGCCACGCTGGGCCCGGTGTTTGACACCTTGATCGTCTGCACCTGCACCGCCATCGTCATTTTACTTTCCGGTAATTGGCAGCAGCCCGGTGAACTTTCGGGCATCACGCTCACAGCGAACGCCTTTCAAGGTCAGATGGGGGGCTTGGGGCTCGTGCTGCTCGGGTTTGTCGCACTGATACTGAGCACCACCACCATGTTTACTGGCTGGTACTACGGCGCAAAGTGCTTCGGCTTTTTAGTCGGCGCACAGTGGCAGCCCTACTTTCGCTGGTTCTTTGTCCTCGCGGTCATCTTTGGTGCAACCGTGAGCATTGATGTGGTCTTCAATCTGATCTCGGCGAGCTACGGGCTGATGGCGATCCCCACAATGATCAGTTCTATCCTCCTCGCCCCGAAAGTGGCCACAGCGAGCCAAGATTATTTCGCGGCGCTCTCCTGTAAGACCTGAGCACCGGACCCCGCCGCTACCTGCGCGTCGCTCGCTGGCAACTTGAAGACCAGTAATGCATTGCCCGGCATCTTGCCGGCGAAGGCATAACCCGAATTCAATATCAGTCGATCACCAACAATAAGCGGCGCCTGACCACCACCGATTGAACCGCCTTGCGCTATGCGACCATCGACTGCAGTGAACGCCTGAGTGGTGTCGAACTCCCACAGCACCTCTCCGTTGTCGATATCGAAGGCCCTCAACCAACCTTCATTTGAGCCCGCCAGTACGTAATCGCTTGTTACCGAAATCGCGGCCGAATATCCAGGGTAGCAACCGGGTCTGCCAAGACAAACGTCCTCGCCTGCCGGCGCCTGCCAAACATACTCACCGTTATCAACGTTTAGCGCATAGACTCCGGGTCGCGCGGGCTCATCGTAATCCCGGCCATCCGGCGCGTCACTGATCGGCACGAAGACCTTGCCATCGTGGGCCGCGAGTCCAAAATTAACGCCGGCCACCACACCGCCCCGGCCAACCTTGGTTTTCCAGAGCGATTCGCCGGTCTCAGCCAGCATCGCGGTCACAACCCCGCCTTTGTCTCCTGCGAGAATAATAGGCCGGCCCTGCGAATCTTCACTGATCACTGGCCCTGCACCGTAGTCATAGTCGGGGCCGTTATCCTCGGGGCAGTTCACGGGATCAACGTTCTCGCAGGATCCATTCCATACATCGCCAAAGCGCGCCTGGCGGACCCAGACCGTCCTGCCCGAGGCTTTATCTAATGCGATAACGGCGTCGCTGGTTTCCGACCCTTCTCCCGAATAGTCATCCCCGGTGGCGATGTACAGATGATCCGCATCCATGGCCATGCCGGCCCAGATCGGCACACCGCTGGGGCCGTACTGAGGCGTGCCCGCGGCGTTAACGCCGCGCTGTTCCGCAGGGGGAATGAAATGCCGGCGCCACAGCTCTTCGCCAGACTTGGCATCGAGCGCCACGATCGATCCTCTGAAGGAACAACAGGGGTAGCCGGCGGCGATTGCCGCGCCCTCCTCTAAGGAAGAGACCGGCACGTACAGCACGCCCTCAGATAATTCTGCGGCGGCCGTCAGTGTGGCGGCACTGTGATCCTCAATCCGCTTTTTCCATCGCAACTCACCAGTCAGCGCCGAGACGGCATATTGATTGCCCGTGAGATCGCCAAAAAAAAGCAGCGGATCAACGGATTTGACAGCGGTGTCCCAGGGCTCGAGTGTCAGTCCGTTGCGCACCTCACTCGATGCCTGAAATTGCCAGCGGGTGCAGCCAGTCTCGACGTCGAACGCGTAAACCAAGCCACTCTGACTGCCCACAAACATGGCGCCCGCACCGAATGCCGGTTGCGAACGCGCCCGGGTGGCATCCGGGTAAGCAAAGGTCCAGTCCAACTTTAATGAGGCAATATTTTTCCTGGTGACGCGCGCCACCGACGGAGACATGAAATGACTGGCCCCAGCATTCAGGCCCCAATGCTGAAACACTGGCGTTTGAGACAAATCGAACTCATGGACGGCAGCCTCACAGGCGATGCCCGCCTCAGCGGTGTTCGTCTCGGTGATTTTGCGCTCGGCGATGTACTCAGCCACCGCGGTTTTTTGCTCAAGAGACAAGTCAGCCGCCACTTCGCGCATTGGGCCGTCAATCATTGCCGCGAGTAACGTGCTGGGCGAGACGTTTTCCAACACGTAACGTTGCGGTGCGCGCACCATGTTGCTGTCGTGACAGGCCGCGCAATGCTGGGCATAGAGTGCACCACCCACCGCCTTTGTTTCGGGGTCCAGCGGCACCGTGACCTCCTGATAGGCGGCCGAATTAGGCGATTCCACGTTGGCGTGTGCCGGGATCGCCCCGATGAAGATAACGAGTAATATCGCAAGGCCGATCATCGGCCGAAAGCCCGCTACTAACACTGGCCCTGTCTGTTCGCCTTCAAAACTCATCGTATTCACCACAGCTAAAAGAAGAGAGGATTAGACCGCCGCCTGCCAAAACGCGTAAACCGGGTCACCCTTGCCCCGCTCGCCCTTCACCATGTCCTCGAACATGCCCAACCCCATCAGGTCTTTGGAATCGGCAGAGGTCGTCCAATCCATCACAAAGGTCCTGTGGCTGATCTTCCACTCATCACTGCGGCGCTCATAACGATCGATATAACGCCCGCCCGTCATCACATCCTGAGGCGAGTCACCTTTGGTGCCCTGAAAAGCAACTACGTAACTCTCTCCCACCGCATGGTCCCCATCAATGTCGATCCAGTGATTCGTCACCGTGTGGGCAACCCGTACCGAAGTCTCATCGAGCAGCTCGCCAATCGCAGTGGCAAACTCCACAGCAGGGCCGTTGAAGGCACCGGACACAATAGCGGCATCATCGTGAAACGCAGAACGGATGATCTCGGGGTCACCCCGGTCAACGCCGCGCGCGTAACGACAGCCCAGTTCTGCTATCGCCTGTTGTGCGATCACTTCTTCAAGCGCTTGGGTTTGATCCATCGGAGCACTCTCCTTCATCGGTGTGTTTGAGCTTGCATGTGCTGCCATCAGAGCACTGCCCGCGTCCCACGGGAAGTGCGCTCCCTGGGGGCCGAAAGTCTGGGGCGCAAACGCCGGTCGGGCCGCTGCGGGCTGGGGTGAGGGAAATTGGGTAATCCAGTCCAGCACGTAGTGCCGGTGTTGCATGCGCCAGTTATCGTGCTTGTAGCTATGCCGATCGAGGTACCGGCCCCCTACCAGGTGCGGCAGGGAATCACCGTCGGTAGGCAGGGTCACCCAGGCCATCACATAGCTTTCGCTCATGGCACTGTGACCTCCAATCACAATCCACATATTGCTGGTGCGGTGCGAGGACATGGGCGCGCCGTCGTGCATCGCCGCAATCGCTGCCGCAAACTCCGCCGCCGAGCCTTGTAGTGAACCATAATCAACGGTGCCGTCGCCCTGATAAGCCTCTTGCAGAAGAGCCTCGTCCGCCCGATCGATACCCCGCGCGTGTTGCGCGAGACGATTTTGTATCACGGTGCGAGACCACGCCTCCCACGCGCCCGCCCCCGGGCCCCAATCGGCAGCGTCACCAGCTTGAGGACTCGTCATCTATCTCGACTCAACGGAAAACAGCAACAATGCTGCAAGACGGGGACCGCTGCGACATGGTCAGTCGGACATCAAATCGTTCAGGTGCTCGTGAAAGGCCTGCACCCGACGCTCTTGATTGGGCATCCAGTACCCCTGATACCCCGCTGATGCCAGACCTTTCTGCTGCATCTCGGCGATGCTCAGGTCTTGATCGGCCGTGGTACCCAGCGTCTTCTCGCCATACTGAATATGCTCATGGGGCGCGTCGGCAACCGGCAGGTCTGGCCCACCCGCCGGCGACGGTGTCATCTCTTGTCCTTCGACACGATTCACCAACCACCAATGGTCGAAGAGACACTGCGTAGGATCCGTCGGGTGCGGGCGCGGGCGCAACAGTTGCACGCCATCCGGGCCCACCGTAATCACATTGTTGGGAAACAAGTTGTAAATCACATAGTCCGTGAGCTGGTAATCCGCACGATAGCCGTAATGAACGTAGCCCTGCCTCTCACCGTGTTCGCGCTTGGCGGCCTGAATATCCACCCGCAGCTGCTGCCAGGTATCGCGGCCCACGTAATCGTCGCTGTTCACCTCCCAAGCGGCAGCCATACTTTTTAACGGCTCACCGATGATGTCGCTACCGTATTGCACAGAGGGCATAAACGAGGGGAACCATCCGCGATTGTGGCCATTAGGGAGACAATCGAACTGGCAATCCTCGTAGTCTGCCGCGACATAGGGGATCAGCTCGGGATGTAGCACTTTGACGTGGTAGGCCTCGTTAAAGTTATCGGTGATGATCTTCCAATTACTGTGGGTCTCGGCGGTCATATCCAGCACTCGGAGCATGTCCTCGATCCGGTGTGACTCGAGCTCACGACAAATCGTCTCGCCCAGGCTGGCATCCAACGTCGGCGCATCGAGATCGAAGTTGTACCAGATCAACCCGAATCGTTCCTCGCAGCGCATTTCCTTCAGTCGGGCTTTACCGCAGGGACTCTCCGCAAAATCCTCTTCATCGGGTACTGAAGTCACCACCCCCGCGCGGTCAAAGGTCCAGCCGTGATAGGGGCAGGAGAATTCCTGCACGTGCCCATCCTCTGCCTCAGTGATACGGGTGCCACGATGCGGGCAGGAGTTAAAAAACGCTTTGACCGAACCATCCTCCTGGCGAACCAGGATGATGGAGTCGATCCCCAGCTCGGTAGTGAGGTAGTCACCGGGCTCCGGCATTTGATACGCCACCCCACCGATATTCCAGACGGTGTGCCATACCTTTTGGTACTCGCGCTGCAAGTAGCCTCCGCAGGTATAGCGGTCACTGCCTACAGAGTCACCGCGCAGCTGCAGCTCAGCCTCTCTGGGTGGCCGGGTCAATGCGCGTTCAAGGATCACGGGGTTTGCTGCGTTCATTATCTCTCCAGCTAATCAAATATCTGCTGTCCAGACAGCTTACGGCCGCTTATCAATGACTTCGCCAGCCACCTTCTCGAGACGCATGTCATAAATCTGCCAGCCGATGCCCTGGGTGTAACGGACTTTGCTGTAGTAAGTACCCAAATAGATATCGATCACACGATCATAATCTTGGTGCCACGCTTGCAGAAAGCTACTCATCTTGCCCTCACCGCCTTTTCCGTCGGCATCGGGCAAGCTGTCGAGCTCCACAATCTGGGTGCCCAGCAGGTGCTGCGTGGAATCGAATACCGAGAGCGCGCCGTCCACCACCTTCACCCACTCATCGGGGCCGACCACCCGGAACTCCGCGCTGGTGGGGTCACTGGCGCGAATCGTGGCATCCTGAGTGAAGATCCTGTGGTAGACCGCTCGGCCGGCTTCGATGTTCTCCGGCACATTGGTGCCGATTTGATCCGTGGCTCGGGCATAGAGTCTCTGGAGATACTCAATCTCGTGCTTAGCCAACATCTCGGCCACGTCGTGATCATTCGCCTGCACAGACATCGTCCCCATCCAGCACCACATCAGCGTGGCTAACCATACTGCTCGTTTCATTGCCGCCCATACTCCTCATACTTTTTCTAATGCTCATTGAGATCGCCAATCGTTGTGGCCCGCACAGGAGGGCTAGCAACCAACCCTACAGCAACGGCATCAGCCTCAGGCGCTCGTTAGCCCCCCTTGCAACCCGCGAGGTAATCGTTCAGCACCTCATGAAAATAACGCACCCGCGACTCCTGATCAGCCAAATAGTAATCGTCGAAGCCTCTCGACTCCCAGCCATTCTGCTGCGCCTCTGAGAGCATCATGTCCTGCCACACGATCGAGTCCACGATTTCAGGAATTCCCTGCCCGCCATCAAAATCTAGGGTTTCTGATTCGCATTCGGTCACCGGGAACAGCCCTTGGGTCATGATGCCGTGGGCCTCGGCCTGCCCCTCAACAGGGAACGCCATGCACCATAGGTCGAAGGTGCATTTAGCGGGGTCTTTTGGGTCAGGCTCAGTGCGAAAAAAAATCAGGTTGTCAGGCAGAAAAGAAATCGTCACGTTCGGAAAAATAACCGTGTGCGGACTGTCGGTGAGCTCCTCGTCGTTCATGTGCTCGTAGTGCAGGTAGCCCTTTTCCTTCCAATGCTTTCGCTTAGCCTCCTTGAGGTCCATCCAGCCCTGAATCGCTTTGGCTTCAAAGTCCGGGTAGCCGTCAGGGTCGATATCCCACATGCGGAGAATGTCATCAAAGGGGTGTGGCTCGCCTTCGGGTAGCCGATCGCGCAGGCTCGGGCGCATCGGCTGCACCGTCCGTCCATGCCCGTTGGGCCAAATCTCCGACCGCGCGCTCCAGTAGTCCTGATCAATCCACGGTGGCACCTGCGGGTGTGCAGTGCGCGTGTGGTACGACTCACTGAAGTTGACCGACGCGAACTTCCAGTTAGTGTTGAGGCGAATCTTGCGGGCAAAGATCCTGACTGCCGTCTCCATGGGATAGTTTTTATAAATCTCGGGTAACGGGTGCAGGTAATCCATAAGCCCCGGGCTGTCATCACTGAAGCTGTACCAAACAAAGCCGCCCCAGGTGTCGCACCGCAATTCCTTGAGCTTAAGCTTTCCGCGGGGGTCGCCCTGCGAGAAGTTCTCGGGGTCCTGCACCGATTTCAACACACCGTCGATGCCCCACACCCAACCGTGATAACGACAATGAAAGTCTTTAACCGACGAACTTTCCTCCACCAGTCGCAGCGCGCGATGCTGACAGACGTTGTAGAAAGCCCGAATAGACCCATCCTCTTGCTTCGCACAGATCACCGACTGCCCCATGAAGTCGTGCACCACAAAATCGCCGGGCTCCTCGAGCTCCACCAGTCGCCCCGCCACATGCCAGATCTTGGTCCACATGTGCTTCCATTCGGCGCTCGCAAACTCTGCTGAGTAGTATCGATCACCTGAAATGGTATCGCCCCGCAGTAAAGTCGGGTCTCGACCATCCATTGTCTCGGGGTGGACCGGGATGTTCAGGACGGGAATTTCGAGCTGCGGTTTGTTCATGTTAGCGACGCACTTTTTTATTAACGCACTGTGTTATCGAAGCACCGACATGGCATCGTCTCTGCCAACCGTGACAATATAACGTCTCTGCGCCATCGTGCGAACTCCAGCTGAAACGCCACTCAAGGAGCACAGAATGCTCAACCGCCAGATCGTCTTAAAACGCCACCCACAAGGCATACCGTTGCCGGAAGATTTCGATTTGGTCGAGTGCTCTATCGCCCAGCCAAGTGAAGGGCAGATGCTGGTCCGCAACCTATTTTTCTCTTTGGAGGCCGCGATCCGGGGCTGGCTAGATGGCAAAGCGAACTACTTTGAGCCGATCCCGCTTGGCGGCGCCATTCGTGGACCCTCGGTTGCCCGGGTCGTTGAATCTCACCTTGCGGGCTTTGAAGCCGGCGATCTGATTTTTGGCCTACATCACTGGGAGGATTATTCGCTCAGCGATGCCAATACGGTGCTGCTCTCCAAGCTGTCACCCGAGCCCGACATACCCCTCTCCTACTACTCCGGCGGGCTGGGCGGCTCAGGCCACACGGCGTACGTCGGCCTCCACGAAATTGGCAAGATCAAAATGGGAGAAACCGTGCTCATTAGTGCAGCAGCCGGCGCTACCGGTTCTATGGCCACCCAGATCGCCAAATTGCGCGGCTGCAACGTCGTTGGCATCGTTGGCAGTGACGAAAAGGCTGAGCTGGTGACAAAAACATTGGGCGCCGATGCAGCATTGAATTACAAGACCTGCGGTGATCTCGCTACCGCCATTTCGCAAGCCCGCCCCGAGGGCGTCGACGTCTATTTCGACAATGTCGGGGGCACGACACTGAACGCGGCACTCGCATGTATGAACACGTTTGGCCGTGTGATTGGCTGCGGCATGATCAGCGACTATAACGATCAGGATAATCCAACCCCGATTTACAACATGTGGAAACTGGTGGAGAAAGAACTCACCATGAGAGGCTTCCTGCTCTATACCTACATGGATAAAGTGCCGGCGGCCTCTGAGCAGCTTCACGATTGGGTCCGGGCGGGTGAGATCACTGTTTTGGAGAACATTACCGAGGGCCTGCCCAATGCCGGCTGGGCCTATAGCGAGATGATGCGCGGCGCGACTATCGGTAAAAATCTGGTCGCCATGGACCTCCGCGCTGATGAGACTGCGCCCCTCAAAATGCAATAGGGCTCCCAAATTCAAAGTATTGACAATCTAACAACATGACTGAGGCTAGCCATAAAAAGGCAAACGAGGATGAAATGGCGGAATTTACCGGCATGAGAAAGTAACTTTCCCAACCCAAGTGCGCTTAATGGCGCAGCAAAGGGAACCCAAAAATAAAGGATTCTTATCATCCAGTTCACATGGGCCAAGAAGAACGACGCGAGCAAGGCGAAGGATGCCAAAACCAGCAATATTAGAGATCCAATGACGAATGCCTGCAGCCCCTTGACCTCTCCCGTGAGGCAGAGCTTAAGGCCCAGCATGTAACAGAAACAAAACCCCACGTTGCCAGCATGCCACATGCAAAAAATTACCGCGGAGCCACCGTAATCCTGTAAGGCCGTGCTAGGCAGCAGTCGCCACTGCAAAATCAACGCCGTGGCGCTCAGTAAAAAAATGATCGCCACGACAACATTTATATGAGAAAGGCACAGCGCTCTGACTTTTTTCCAAAGCCTCACAGGGACTGCGCAGAAGCAGGTCGCCAGCAAGACAGAGGAAATAATCAACAGCGCGAGTGTGAACTGGTCAGGTAAGTGGTTAGCGAGCACATCTTCTAGCAGAGAGCGATAAGCGCGAGACCCAATGAGCGACACCAAAAGAGATGAGGCAAGCACGAACCAAAGGAGTATTGCTCCACCCCTCAAGCTACCAAGCCGCCAGAGAGTCAGCTTCCAAACGCTCAGATAAGCTATCGCGACAAAAAAGGACAGCACATGCCAGAACGCTAAAGGAAGCAACGCAGCCAGCAAACAGCCGGTCGATGTCTGAGGTTGAGATGTAGCTTGCAGGCAGATGAGGAAAGCCAGTGCAATACCCAGTTGCTGGGGACGAGCTTCCAATGCGGGCGCTAAGAAATAGCTAGTGACGAGCAGCATTATGGCAGCACTTTTAATCAAGGCTGTATTGGGCAGATGGTACCGATACCCCGAAAGCACGAGTGCAATGGTCAGGCCGCTACCCAATATGGCGACGGAATCGAGAATGGCAGGCAAACCGAAGGACAGATGCTCGTGCACCGTTTGCATAACATAGACAAACAGTGGTCCTGAAACCGGAGGGTCAAATCCTCCCTCCATTAGCTGCATTAGCCCTAACCAATTGACCTCGTCGCTGAGCTCAGAGGGGAAAGCATCGGCCTGCCGAAGCAATAAGTTGAGCAGCATCAAGCCTATTGGCAAGCCTAACAATAATGGGCTCAGCGACTCGACTCGCGACTCTGCTGACTTCACCTATCTTTCCTGTTGGTACAGATGTTGCGGTACGAACATCAACGACACTCACGGACCTATCACAAGGATGCAAACCAAGATATGGGCTCTTTTAGGTTTAGGGCCTAGCTCGAGCTGCAGGGCTCGAATTTCACAGGCTACACGCCTAGTATCCCCCAAGAAGGGATCTTGCGCTGTATTCCCCGCCCGGAGAGATGAGCTTCGACTTCCCCTCGCTGGCCTCGATGCTGACGCGTCTCGAACTCGAGAATTCGAACCCTCAAGGTCACCCCCATACAAAAAAACGCCCTCATCAGTGGGCGCTTTCTTGTGTGGCCCGCCCGGAGAGATTCGAACTCCCGACACCCAGGTTCGAAGCCTGGTGCTCTATCCAGCTGAGCTACGGGCGGAGGCGCGAAGCTTAGGTTTCCCGCCGAAAAAGGTCAAGCAAATGTCAAAACAGGCTGACAAGACCCACCACAACAGCGTTTCAAGGCGACCTGCAGCACGAAGAAAAATATTAGGTGAGACACTTAAAGTAATCTCTCACCAATGCGGATGGGAGCCCGGAGGAAAAACTTGCAGGGCTCGAAGTGGGCTGTGCTAGAATCGCGACCCCTTTCAACGGGCAAGCTGCTTCTGGGGGAACAATGTCTGAGTTGAATACCGTGGTTAACGCGACCTTACTCGCGGACGATAACCAAGGATCCGTGAGCGCAATGCTCAATGCGATTCTTGAAAAGCCGCTCACCCCAATGGAAGCCAATCAGGCAAAAACCTACATGGAGCAGGTCGCCAGTCAGGCCGCTAATGATGAAGGTGCTGAGGTGCAGTTGTTCCAGCTAATGGAAATGAAAAACCAGCACACCACCTACGTGATGCGGGTTGCCCTCTTTTCCAACAACAAGGCCATCGGCCTTGACGTCATGGATGCCGAGAACGGTCAGTTTTTCGTCCCCGAAAGTTGCCCCGTGGTGGAGCTTCAGGCTACGACACTGAATTGACCTCCCCTCCGCGTTCCGGGGAAGCACTCACCTACATCACGCTGGTGGGCCTGGTGGCCTACGCCGCCATCGCCACCGATCTCTATTTACCAGCCATCCCCTACATGATCGTGGATTTGGGCGGGACGACTTCCGATGGTCAGCTCACACTCAGTGTCTTTATGGTGGGATTGGCATTGGGGCAGCTTGTTTTTGGCCCGCTTTCAGACCGCTTCGGCCGCATCCCGGTGGTGAGGGCAGGTACTCTCCTTTTCCTTGTGACCTCAATACTATGCGCCGTAGCAAGCGACATGGGCTTTATGTGGGGCATGAGGGGCCTGCAGGGCATGGCAGCCGCCAGCGGACCTGTCATCGCGCGCGCTATCGTGCGGGATCAATACGAGGGCAATCGTGCCGCGCAGGTCATGTCGACGCTGTCTGCGGCAATGGCCATCATCCCCATGGTCGCGCCCAGCGTTGGCGTCCTGATACTGCAATTCGCTGACTGGCCTGCAGTCTTCATCGCGCTGGCAGTCTTTGCCGGACTGGTCCTAATCGCCTTGAGCCGTCTACCAGAGACCACCTCCAACAGCAGTGGTGAGCGGCTCACCTTGCTTTCGGTAATCCGTTCCTTTTCGGAGATGCTACGCCGACACAGCTTTCTCGGTTACCAAATGGCGGGCTCCTTCTCCTTTGCAGCGCTGTTTGTATATCTATCGACGGTGGCGTTTTTTCTCCCCGATGTTTTCAACATACCGACCTCTCTGTTCGGTTATGCCTTCGCACTAACGGTTTTCGGCTTCATGACTGGCAGCCTCATCAATGCGCGCCTGGTGATGCGGTTCGGCATGAATCAAACTCTTAAAGCCGGACTTTCGATCAGCTTGCTCTCCGCAGTCGTAATTGTGCTCCTCTCCGGCAAGGCCAGCGATTACCTCTATGCCATGGCCGCACTGTCTTCGACTCTTTTCCTGGGCGTGGGGCTCACTGCGTCAAACGCCTCCATGGGCGCTATTTCGCTCTACGCACACAGAGCCGGCTCCGCGTCGGCCGTATACGGATTCACCCATGCCCTCCTAGCCTCTGCGGTGGGTGCTGTGGCGGGTCTCCTATATCAAGGCCGCCTCCTCGAGCCCGCCGTTATCATGCTGGGGTGCGCGATGCTGGCCTTTTCAGGGCTTCGGTTAATCCATCTACAAAGCCACAACGAGCAAGCGGAAACCTAGCCTGATCGGCCTACAATGGCGTCAAAATGAACGCTACAGTATCGGAGAATCGCGAGCGCTCCTCTGGGCGGCTCGCCAGCAAGAGAGTGCTGAGAATGAGCGCAACCCGCTGGGAACAACTGCTGAGATATCGCTTTATCGAGATTATCGCCCTGTGGGAAGGCAGGCTGACCACCCGGCACCTCTGCGAGGTCTTTGGAATCGGTCGCCAGCAGGCCAGCAAAGATATCAACAACTACAAGCGTTCGATCGGCCCCGGCAACCTCGAATACGACGGCACCGCAAAGGGCTACCGCCCCAGCGCCACTTTTACGCCATCAGTCACCCAGGGAAAAACCGAGGAGTATCTCGACATTCTGGCTGGCGGTAGCGAGATCCAGCAAATTCTCGGGCAGCTACCCGACTCCCTCACTGCAACCGAAGTCCTCTCCGTACCGACGCGGCAAATTCCGCCATCCATTCTACGACCGCTGATTCTCGCGGCGAAGGATCACCTCAGGGTAGAGGTCGATTACGTTTCGTTGAATCAACCTGATCGCGAAGGACGCATCATCGTGCCACATACATTGGTGTGGACGGGTCTGCGCTGGCATGTCAGGGGATGGTGCGAAAAAAATCAGGACTACCGCGATTTTGTCCTCAGTCGCTTTCGCGGTGAACCGGAGGTGCTGGATGCGTCTGATCACACCGGCGCATCAGATGAAGATTGGCATATGCTGGTGACCATTGAGATTGCACCTGACCCTCGCCTCACTGCAGATCAGCAGGCGGTGGTGGCCCACGATTACGGCATGACCGATGGCAAATGGCAGCTGTCGGTTAGAGCAAAGCTACTGCCCTACTTATTGCAGTTGCTGCGTCTCGACCCGACACAGATGATGGAGGATCCGCGAGCGCAACAAATTGTGATCGTGAATCAGGCTGACGTTGAAGCCTGGCTATTCCCGTCCGGCTGACCTGACGCGACGGCGCTTTGACGCCTGCTTCATCAGCGAGCGAGGCATCCGCGGCTTCTTTCCCCCAGAAAGATATCGATGGATCGTCTCCTGCGCCTGCAACACGGGGGTAGTCTTGCCTCGCTCTCGCAGTGCATTCGCCTGATTTTTATCCAGCACTCTGGCTTTGGTGTTGTCATGCCACTGCTGATCGAGAATGTCCTGCAGCTGGTTTTGTAAGGCCGGGTCACTGATGGGGCACAGCGCTTCCACGCGATAGTCGATATTGCGGGTCATCAGGTCCGCAGACCCCAACAGATACTCAGGCTTTCCCCGGTTATGGAACACATACACACGAGGATGCTCAAGGTATCGATCGATAATGCTGATGGCTTCGATATTGTCCGAGACGCCGCTCACTCCCGGTAGCAACGAGCACATCCCTCTGACAATCAAGCGAATGTCTACTCCTGCCTGACTCGCTTCATAAAGCTTCATAGTCAATTGACGATCCACCAAGTTATTGCACTTCAGCGTCATCAGCGCGCGATAACCCTGCTTTGCGTTGTGGATCTCCCGATCGATACGCTCGACCAGCCCTGATCTGGAGCTGTGTGGCGACACCAGCAGCGTTTCATACTTGGGCAGCCGATAGTTGAATTTGAGAAACTCAAAAACCGCGGCCACATCCCGACCCACCGTCTGGTCGGAGGTCAGCAGAGAGAAGTCGGTATAAAGACGCGCAGTCTTCTCGTTGAAATTGCCGGTGCCGATATGGCTGTAGTAACGGATGCCTTTCTCTTCCCGTCGCTCGATGGAGAACAGCTTGCAGTGCACTTTCAAGCCGGGAATGCCAAAGATCACCTCTACACCGGCCTCGGTCAGCCGGTGCGCCATTTCGATATTGGCGTGCTCGTCGAATCGGGCAGCGAGTTCCACCACTGCGGTAACGCGCTTGCCATTGTGCAGTGCATTCAGCAGCGCCTCGACCACCCGCGAATTCTTGGCTGTGCGATACAGGCAAATCTTGATTGAAGTCACCTCGGGGTCCAGCGCCGCGGTTTTCAGCACATCAACAAGGTAATCAAAGGAGTGATAGGGGAAGTAGAGCAGCACGTCTCGCTCTCTGATGACCTCAAAAATACTGGCCGGGTCCTCGAGTTCCGGCAGGTTAATACGCGGGTGCGGCTTGAACTCCAGCGCCTTGCCCCCCGGATTAGGAAAGGACAGAAAATCCTTGGAGTTATGGTAGCGGCCACCGGGGATCAAGCTGTCGTAGCGTCCAAAACCAAAACTTTTTCTAAGGGCATTTAGCAGCACCTCCGGCATGGTTTTGTCATAAACAAACCGCACCGCATGGGCTCGCCGCCGCTGCTTGAGACTCGAAGCCATCTTCTCGATCAGGCTCTCGCTGATGGAGGGATCGAGCTCCAATTCCGCGTCTCTGGAGAATTTGAAGCAGTAGGCCTCGACTGATTTCAGCTTAAACACACCACGGAACACTTTCGGCAGACAGGCTCGAATCACGTTATCCAGAGTGATATAGACCGTGCCCCTACGGCGACCTTTCTGCCGGGGAATTTCAATGAAGCGACCCAGCTGCTCTGAAGGAACCTCCAGCACGGCAAAACGCTGCCCCTCTGCCGTTCGGATCATAACGGCAAGGTACAGCGACTCGTCCGCGAGATTGGGGATCGCGAGCGTCTCCTCGAGCAAGATGGGCTCGAGCTCAGGCAGCACTGTCTCTCTGAAATACTGCTGAACAAAGGCCGCCTGCCCTTCGTCAAGCTGCCCTTCGTTGATGAGATAGATCTTCTGTTGGTGCAGTTCTTTCATCAGGGCGGCGTAGATCGCATCAAATTCTTTTTGCAGCGACACCACTTCCTTCTGAATCGCCTGCAACAGGTCCTTCGCACTTTGACGCTGCGGCCCTTTTGAGACACTGATAAGCCGGCGCACTTCCGCTACGCGAACGCGGAAAAATTCGTCGAGATTGTTGGAGAAAATACCCAGATAGCGCACGCGCTCAATCAGTGGGACCGCCGGATTTCTGGCCTCCTGCAGCACGCGCGCATTGAAGGAAAGCCAGCTGAGCTCTCGAGGAAAGAAGAGCTGACCGTCGAGATCTGCCCATCGGGTTGTGACTGGGTTATTACTCATCGCATCCATTCAAAGGTGGCATGTCTGCCTAAAGCCGGGGCGCCACCTTACACACAACTCGATGTCATTCGCTACCGCACTGTTGCGCAGCCACATCGCATCAGGAACGCCTAGTGCCGGATTAGTGCCGACGTATAAAGTCCGCCGCGGAATTGGCGCACGCTTCAGACGCCTCCAGGGGTAGTAGGTGCCCGCCCGGCAAAGACTGGATTTCCAATGCCGGATTGATTGCTTTCGCCCACGAGAGCCTTTCTGCGTTCAATACATCTGAGGATTCACCCGCAACGATCAAGACTGGACACGCCACCGCTTTAAGCGCACCGGTCATCCTCGGCACAGATCGATAAATGCAGGCTTCCCAGGCACCGGTATGACGCAGCGTAACGCTGCCATCGGGCTGCGCAATATGACCTGCCGCTACGTAGTCCATCAGTACTGTGTCGCTGACTTCGGCAAACACTCTCTTGCCGCGATAGAAGTCAAATGCTGCGTCACTGCTCGCAAACACATGCGGTCGCGCGAGCGCGCGCTTCACAATAGGCACCGCGTCAGGCTTGAAAAAAGAAAATACTCGGGCCCAAAACCAGATGCGGGTCGGCACCAGCACCGGGTCGAGCGCGACAATGCCCGCAAAAAGGTCAGGTCTGCGGGCCGCAGCCAGCACTGCGGAGGCTGCCCCCATCGAATGGCCGATTAGCCATACTGGACCTTGCTCCTCGCCCTCTATCCGCTCAATCAGATCGGTTGCATAGGTTTGCCACGTCAGAAACGTGGGGGGCGGCTCATCCGATATCAGTGGCCTGTGGGCATGCGTGCTGACCGGTAAGCTGAGATTTTCACTCAGACTGGTAAGCAATACTCGATAGGAATCCGGCGGGTAACCGTTGGCATGAGAAAACAACAACTGCATCCCGCCATTATGAGCGAATCTCAGAGCTTCGAGAATTCCCGATTCAGATCGTACTGCCGGGAAGTCACGTAGCGCTCCATGGCCTCGATGCGACTGGCCGCCTTGGCCACCCGCTCCTTCGCCTTGCGAACACGCTCGGCGGGCGCATCGGCGCAGCGAAAGACGGTCTTGCGACGGTAGGTGTGGCGATCCTCGTCACATTCCATCTCGATCTCCACCTCCTCCTCAGGGAGTTCGGACCATCGCGACGCCTTGGGCGCAATCGCTACCCAGGCAATCACATAGAGCCAAAAGGCGAGCGCGCCAGTAAACATCAACAGTGCAACCGCAACTAAACGAACGACCCAGTTGGGCACGTCCCAGTGCGCAGCAAGGCCGGCACAGACACCGCTGATCCATCCTTCGGAGCGGTTTCGATAGAGACCCATACCCCAACCACGACGACGACTTTGACCAAAACTACGCTGACGATTCGACATCTTTACACCTCCTCTTGGGTCTGGCCGCCGCGCTCCTGGCGCCAGTTCGGGTGATCAGCATCGAGTATTGATTCCAGCGACTCGATCCGATCCGCCATTTGATCCACTGCCACTAACATGTCTTCCAGTGCCTGCCGATCATCCTCACTGAGCTGGCTACTGGATCGGTTCACGCTACGGTAATGCATGACGATCCAAGTTGGTGCCACGATAACCATAAACAGCACCATGGGCACGAATAACATTTCAAACGGGTTCATTTCCCCTCCCTGTTGATCAATGCGCGCGCTGATGTGTAAGCATCACCAGACCACCTGGCCGGGTCGGCAAAAGAAAAAGCAGAAATAGATCTAGGCTTTAGTAAATACCTCTGCGGGAGTAGCCGCTACCCCCCGGAGCGCGCGGCCATCACCGCGCGATACACGTTCAAATTGCCCTGTGCCATCGCGGAGATTGAGAAAGAGGCGAGCATGCGATCTCGCCCGTTGGCGCCAAAAGCTTCTGCTCGCTCAGGCTCTGACAGCAGGCGCTCGATGGCGGTTGTGAGCGCGTCGACATCACCCGGCGGCACCAGCAAACCTGTCTCTTGATCAATCACGGCCTCGGGCATGCCGCCGGCATCACAGCCGATCACAGCAATACCCGCAGACGCTGCCTGCAATAACACCACGCCCAGACCCTCGGTTCGCGCGGGATGCACCAGAAAATCGAGACTCGGCAATACATGCTCTAGATCCTCGACAAACCCTACAAGCTGAACATGCCGGCTCAGATCGAGTGTGCGAGTCTGCTCCCTAATCACTGACTCCGATGGGCCCTTGCCCATCACCAGCAAATACAAATTGGGCCACCTCGGAACCAAATCAGACAGCGCCTCCAGCAAGACGTCGTGACCTTTGCGCGGAATCAGCTGAGCGGCGATACCGATCACCGTTGCGTCCTCAGGCAAATCAAAACGTGACACTAGGCCCGCTTTGTCTGCGGACTGCTGAAACCGCTCCCAATCCACCGCGCTGCGAACGCAGGACACCTTCTCTGGCACCAGCCCGTCAGCAATCAGCACATCGCGAATCGCTTCAGAAATCGCGATCACGTGATCGTAAAGCCGGTATTTGGCAGCGACAGCGCAAGCACGTTCGCGGTTATCGACGCGTCGAGATACCACGCAGGGCAAACCACGTTTGCATGCCGCCAGCCCACCCCAGATATCCGCACCGCGCCGGGAATGCACATGCACCAGATCAACCTGATGCCGGGTCAGTATCTCTCCAATGAGTTTTGGGGCGCGCCAGTCGAGATCACCGCGGTAGGGGATAACCTCAACCTCAATTCCGGCCTCCCGCGCTGCCTCCCCTACTGCCGAGCGCTCGGGACAAATCAAGACCGAGCGGACTTCCGTCTTGGACAATTCCCCCAACAGATACAGCACTTGCTGGGCGCCGCCATAAAGGTGTGCACCCAACTCAATATGAGCGACGCATAGAGACTTCATATCACTCATGGAAACAGAGGATGCCTAGTGATCGGAAGGCCTATGCCGATATCCGCCTCAGACCAGCTTTTCGGCAGTCACCCAATCGAGGGTGAGATTGAGCGCAGCGCCAAACTTCTCGATCAACTCATCAACATGAGCGGTCTCAATAATGAGTGGCGGACACACCGCTACCCGATTGCCACCCAGCGGCCTGATGACCAGACCGTTGTCCTCTGCGGCCTTGGCGCAGAACTGACCGACCTTCATGCCATTAAACGGCTTCTTGCTCGCTTTATCGGCCACGAGCTCCACCGCACCGATCATGCCAACGCCAGAGACCTCACCCACCAGTGGGTGATCGGCAAACTCGCTGAGCCTTCCTTGAAGGTAATCGCCCACCGTCGCCGCGTGGTCAAAGATCTTATCGCGTACATAGATGTCGATCACTTTGCTCGCCACCGCGCAGCCCAACGGATGTCCGCTATAGGTATAGCCATGCCCGAACACGCCGACTTCTGTCGCCGACGCATTAATACAATCTGCGATGTCGCCCCGCACGATCGCAGCCGACACCGGCACGTAAGCCGATGACAGTGCTTTGGCAAGAGTCA
>CAJXDE010000004.1 GCA_913052635.1 uncultured Halieaceae bacterium | reverse complement strand
TAATGATGCCAAAACGGTGTCGAGCAGCAAGTTGATCTGGCCGACCGAGACACCAAACAAGGCGGGCACCATGAGCATCATGATCCGCCTGACGCCCTCGTGCCGGGGCGCCCAGCGCGGCCGAGGCACCAAACCGATACCCGTCAGCGCCGGCACCTGAAACAAAAGCTGCGCAAAACCCGCAATCAACACGCCAACGGCCAGCGCCACTACCGGCTCATCAAACCCGGGAGCGAACCAGAGTGCGGCAGCAATCAGGCTCAGGTTAAGCAATATGGGGGTGAGTGCCGGTACAGCAAACCGCTGGTAGCTGTTGAGAATAGCGCCGGCAAAACCCGTCAGGGAAATCAGCAACAGGTAGGGAAAAGTCAGTTTGATCAGATCCCCGGTCAGAGCCAGCTTGGCAGGATCGCGGAGAAAGCCGGGGGCAAAAATGATCGCCACCACCGGCGACGCCATCACGGTAAAGAGGGTCAGCACCAGCAGGGTACCCCCGAGCACCCCGGCAACCCTGTCCACCAGCGCTCTCACCGCAGCCTGACCGCCGTGCTCACGCGTATCGGCCAGTACTGGCACAAAAGCCTGCGCGAACGCACCCTCTGCGAATAGCCGCCGCAAGAAATTAGGAATCTTGAAAGCAACAAAGAACGCGTCGGCGTTGCCGTTAGCGCCGATCAGGTTGGCGAGCACCACGTCGCGTAGCAAACCCAGCACGCGGGAGAGCATGGTGGTGGAACCCACCACCACAGAGGACTTAACCAGCTTCGGTTCCCCGGCGCTACCCACAGTCGTCATGCTTGAATCCCGCTCACGTGCCGATCAGCCGCCGTCCGAGCGCCACTGCGCGCGCAGCCGATCTGCATGGCGCGCCAGCCACTGCAACGCGATGAGCGTGTGACCATTGTTGATCTCATCGCGATCCAGCATCTGCATAACCTGGTCGCGAGGGAGTTGATGCACCAAAATATCCTCGTGCTCACTCTCGAGACCCTGAACGGTGCCCGGCTGGGACTGGGTCACTTCGCCAACAAACAGCCGGATCTGCTCGGAGCACGCGCCCGCGCTGGGGTAAAAGGTGGCGATGGACTCCAGACGTCCCAACCGGCACCCCGCCTCCTCCTCTGCCTCCCGATGGACCACCTCGCTGTCCGATTCACCCGCCTCCACGATGCCCGCCACAAGCTCCAGCATCCAGGGGCTGTGACCAGCGCGCAGCGCACCCACACGAAACTGTTCAATCAGCACCAGCTCATCGGTTTCGGGATCCCACGGCAGCACGCCCACGGCGTCACCGCGCTGAAACAGCTCCCTGCGCACGGGCGCAGACCAACCGCCCTCAAACAATCGGTGCCGGAGTGTCAGCGTCTCCAATGAAAAATAGCCGCGGAAGCTTTGCTCGCGTTGCTGAAGGTCCACATCCTCTGCGCCATAACGCGGTCGGAATGCGGTCAAAACCGACGCTCCGTGTACCAGTTCAAAGGCGCCGAATGCTCATCCACCTGATCGGCCACATCCAGAATCAGCGCGAACAGCGCCATACGCACCAGCACGCCGTTGTCACTCTGGCGGAAGATGGCCAGATTGGGATTGTCGTTGAGATCGATATCGAGCTCTCTGGCCCCTTCACGGGAATCTCTAGGCAAGGGATGCATGATCACAGTGTTGGGCTCACAGTTCGCCGTATAGACGCTCTGGTTAAGCCGGAATCGCCCTCTGTACAGATCAGCTTCTTCGGGGCTGGCAAAGCGCTCTTCCTGAATCCGGGTGCTGTACACGATGTCGACATCAGCAATCCCGGTCTCCAGCACATCGGTTTCCAGCACCTCGTGCCCGGCCGCGCGCAGCGTCTCCACCACCGCCTCGGGCATGCTGAGCGCCTCCGGCGAGACCAGACTGATGCGCAAGCCCTCAAACAGCGACAGAAGTTTTGACAGCGAGTGCACAGTTCTGCCAAACCGCAGATCCCCCACCATAGCGACGCGCAGACCATCGAGCGCGCGCTGTCTGCCCGCCAGCTCCGAGCGAATCGTGTACAGGTCCAATAACGCCTGACTGGGGTGCTCGTTAGCCCCATCACCACCATTGATCACCGGCACGCGACTGGCCGCCGCGAACTCCGAGACCGACCCGTCCTCGGGATGCCGCATGACGATAATGTCGGAGTAACCACTCAGTACGCGTGCGGTGTCATACAGCGACTCACCCTTGGCAATGGCAGAGTGCTCAAAACCGGTTGTTTCACGGACCTCACCGCCCAGCAGGTTAAAGGCGCTGCCAAAACTGATTCGGGTCCGGGTGGAAGGCTCAAAAAACATGGAGCCAAGAATGGCGCCATCGAGTACGTGGGTGATTCGCTCGCGATGCGCATAGGGTCGCATGGCGTCGGCAACGGAGAACAATCGCTCAACATCATCCCGCTCAAATTGACTGATGCTCAGAATATGGCTGCCGGCGAATTGCATGTACTGCACTCCACTGCTATCTCGCTATTGTAGCGCCGATCATCCCTCCACTGACAGCGCTCTGACCCACTCTTCCAGCTGATTCAGTGCTGTCAGGGTGGTTTCCATCACCTCTGGACGTGAGCGCTCCTCAGCAAGTTCTGCCTCAAATTGCGTCAAAGGGAAGGACCCCTCCTGCCACTGAAGCTGACAGTGCTCGCGCCACTGTGCGGTTTCCGCATCGTTCAACGTATCGGGAAAGTTGCGGGCCCGATAACGGAACAGCATTTCCGGCAGGCGCTGATCGGCAAACGGAAAACTCTGGCTGGTCAGTGCCGCGGGGTCCTCGGCAATGGCCTGATCGCAAAGACTGCGGTCTCCGTCACTCAGAAAGCCATGATAAAGCAGCTGATCGGGATCAGACCACTCCGGGAAACTCTGCTCCTGCCACAGATCCTGAAAGCGCGAGACAAAGCCAGCAGGGTCGTTGGCGCGCGCTTCCCTCAACAGGGAAAGGTGTCGTCGATGCAGGTCGCCATCAAGCCCCAGCGACTCCGCCACCTCACCAGCAACCCAGTGGGTGGGCAACAGCACTGGCGCGCGATTTAGACGAATGGTTTTGATCGGCGGTCTTTCAACACCCTCTGGTAGGTCAGCCTGCCGAGTGAAGAGATGCTGGCGTACGATCTCGGTGGGCTGCTCGAGAAAGTCCGGTGCTTTACCCAGATCGACGCAGATTAATTCACTGTTGTTCTTGGGGTGCCGGGCAACCGGGACGACTAACGCCAAATTGTGCCTCGCACCGCCGAACATACCCGATACATGAACCAGCGGCGTCAGCTCATCCAGATTCACCAGCCCACTGACCGTGCGCTTGGTGCGCTGCCGGTGCAGGGTTTCAAACAAGCCCTCGTCGCAGTGCTTCAACAACTTGGCGATCTCGATGGTGGCTACCACGTCGGCCATCGCGTCGTGCGCCGCACCGTGCTCAATCTCGTTGGCTGCGGTGAGATCTTCGAGTCTGAAGCTGGTGAAGCCGTCCTCTCTCACCGGCCACTCGATCCCCGCAGGGCGCAGCGCTCTAAAGGCTCGGGTAACATCCAGCAGATCCCAGCGGCTATTACCGTTTTGCCACTCCCGACCGTAGGGGTCACGCAGGCTCCGCCATAGGGCAAACCGGGTGATCTCATCATCAAAGCGAATCGAGTTATAGCCAATGCCGCAGGTTTTCGGATGAGCGAGCTCCTGGTGAATACGGGCGATGAAGGCCGCCTCGGGCAATCCCCGCTCCGCCGCCAGCTGCGGCGTGATCCCCGTGACCCGGATCGCGGCGGGATGCGGCAGTCGGTCGGGGGTGGGGCGCGCGTAAAGAGTCAGCGGCTCGCCAATGATCTCTAAATCAGCGTTGGTGCGAACCCCGGCAAACTGCCAGGGTCGGTCCAAAGTGGCGTCAGCCCCCGAGGTTTCGTAGTCGTGCCAGTAAAAGGTCTCAGATGAGCTCAAGCGCCTGCTCTTCGATCTGTGCCTTCCAGATCTGCGGCCCCGTCACGTGCACCGATTCACCCTGGCTGTCGACCGCGACGCTCACCGGCATATCGTGCACCGTGAAGGCGTAAATGGCTTCCATACCCAGGTCTTCAAAAGCCACCACCTCGGCTTTAGTCACCGCCTGAGAGACCAGATAGGCAGCACCGCCCACCGCCATAAGATAGACCGCACCATGTTTTTTGATGGCCTGCACCGCCACAGGGCCGCGTTCCGCTTTGCCAATCATGCCGGCGAGACCGGTTTCCTGCAGAATGTAGTCGGTGAATTTGTCCATTCGGGTAGCTGTAGTGGGCCCCGCCGGGCCCACCGCTTCGTCTCTCACCGGATCAACAGGGCCCACGTAATAGATAAACTTGCCCGCCAATTCGACCGGCAGCGATTCGCCTTGCTCAAGCATTTGGGTCATGCGCTTATGCGCCGCGTCCCGTCCGGTGAGCATAGTGCCTGACAGCAACAGCGTTTCACCGGGCTGCCAGGTATGAATTTCCTCGCGGGTCACGGTATCAAGATTGACGCGACGTACCGACTCACCAGGCTCCCAACTGATATCCGGCCATTGATCCACATCAGGCGGTGTCTGCAGGGCGGGTCCCTCACCGGTCAGCGTGAAGTGCGCGTGACGCGTCGCCGCGCAGTTGGGGATCATCGCCACCGGCAGCGACGCCGCGTGGGTGGGATAATCCATGATCTTCACGTCCAATACTGTCGTCAGCCCACCTAGGCCCTGCGCGCCTATGCCGGTGCGGTTCGCCGCATCCATGATCTCAAGGCGCAGTTCTTCAATGCGGTTTTGTGGTCCGCGGGCGCGGAGCTCGTGAATATCCACAGGCGCCATGAGGGATTCCTTGGCCAGCACCATCGCCTTTTCAGCGGTACCGCCGATCCCAATCCCGAGAATGCCAGGGGGACACCAACCCGCTCCCATGGTCGGGAGGGTCTTGGCCACCCAGTCGACGATGCTGTCCGACGGGTTCAACATCACCAGCTTCGACTTATTTTCAGAGCCCCCGCCCTTCGCTGCGACGTGAACGCTGACCGCATTACCAGGTACCAGGCGGGTATGAATCACCGCGGGAGTGTTGTCTTTGGTGTTTTGGCGACGCCCCGCGGGGTCCTCCAGAATGGAGGCGCGCAGGGTGTTATCCGGGTGGGTGTAAGCGCGGCGGACACCCTCGTTGATCGTGTCTTCGAGAGACATCTCTGCCTCCCACTGCACTGACATACCGATCTCAATAAAAACGGTGACAATGCCCGTATCTTGACAGATAGGTCGATGCCCCATGGCGCACATGCGAGAGTTAATAAGAATCTGCGCCATCGCGTCCTTGGCAGCAGGATTACGCTCCATCTCCCAAGCATGGTGGACGGCCTGCACAAAATCGAGAGGGTGATAGTAAGAAATAAACTGCAGCGCGTCGGCTACGCTGTCGATCAAGTCCTGCTGTTTGATCACGGTCATTGCCACGGTGTGCCCCCGCTAGCCATCTCTATTGCATACCCGGCGCGTTCATCGCCGCCATATCGGCCTGCAGCTGCGCGATATTGGCATTCACCTGCCGTCGGAACGCATTGATCGACTCGATCCACCCGGCATTACTCTCCACCTGCTTGCGCAATGCTGCGCGCTCAAGGTTCGATTTATTGAGCCCGTCTGCTAAGCGCTCTACGTCGGTTTGTGCCCGCTGCGCGCTCGCCGCGAGTCTCTCAAGATCGCCCGCCACCTGTGTCAAAGCTGCCAACTCATACTGCATCTTCGTCAGTTGCCCAGCCTGCGTTGTAGTTTTGGTATTGAGACCCGTGATTTGTTTTTCCTGTGTCACCACCGTTTTTTCGAGTTTGGTGATCTTGGCATTGCTGATCTTGCGAGCATCCCAGAGCTTTCGCACTTCGGTGTCGAGCAGGCGAAGCTGGGCACCCATCGCCGCGGCCGATTTGTTGACTGTTTCGTCAGTATCTGAAAGTAGCGCCTCCAGATTGGATACGCGGGCCTGGGTGGTCTTTTGCTGGGCCTGAGACGCATCCAACAACGTTTGTAACTGCCAGGCCCAACCGCAGGCGATACCTGCCACTGCCAGCGCGATGGTCAGTACCAGCCTCGCTGTCAGACCCATTGCCGCCTCACCGCGAGCAGCGCGGGCCGGAATCGCACCACGCGGCGCAGAGGATACCGCCTCTTCCCGATTGGCTGCAAAGGAAGGAATATCGTTCAGATCGTCGCGCGACATCGTCGTCACTCGTTATCGGTTACCAGAATTATATCGCTCTAGACCCACTTGGCGACGGCAGGTTGGATTATTCCCGCTCACCAATACGGGGGCGCGACGATGCGGTTATAGGGCCGACGCCGGGTAGGGAAATGGTAGAGATAAGCCGCACTGACTCGCCCTTCGCCGCCAGCTGCAATCTGGTGCATCGGTAGCATTCTCGCCGAGGATCGCTATGGCTCGCGAAGGATCGCCCGCAGAGAGCCACCATTACTCACGATGTTGTCAGGCACCCTGAGATCAAGGAGGGTTGCGGCCACGGGATAGACGTCCAGCTGATGCGCTTCGGGAATGACTTTGCCTTCCTCAAATCGAGGCCCCACAGCGACTAGAAAAGCGGCCATATCCTCCACAGTCGCCGGATAGCCGTGCATGCCGCGCAGGTCTGCGTTTTTGCCGCCACCCCGGCGAAAAACCCGGGGCGGCGCCGTCTCAATGATGACATCACCGACTCCCGGATGATTCTCAAAATGGCGCTCCGCAAGATCGAGAGAAGAGAGCCGTCGCCAACGGCCATCGCTCATCCTATCCAACGCGCCCGCGAGGCCATCGATATCTGCATCAGGGTCCCGCTGGTAATACGTGACCCGCGTGCTGCCATTGACGCGTTTAAAGCCTTTTGGCCGTGGCAAGGTATTGGTATCGATAAACAGATTGGGATCAACCTCTGACATACCATGGTCCGAGACCAGCATCAGGTTGATATCGGCGCCCTGCTGCGTATTGATCAATTCGATAGCCTCCCACAACACCGCAATCTGACGATCCACCTCAATGATGGCGGAGAGTGTCTCAGGCGCTGCAGGTCCATAGCTATGGCTCGCTGAATCGACCACAGAAAAATAAAGCGTAACGAGATCGGGGCGCTGTTCTGCAGGCAGCGCAAGCCATTCAATAGCCTGCTGCACGCGCTCCCGGTGGGGCACCCGACCGTCAAAGGGGCGATAGTCAGTGGGCAGCCTGTTGGCGAAAGGCGCGTCGGATTCCGGCCAAAAGAAAGTAGAGGCACGACCCCCCTGCTGCTCGACCAAGGTCCACAGCGGGATACCCGCCAACCAGCTGGGATCTTTGCGGCCCTTACCCATGCTGTAACAGTCAGATCGATCACTGCGGCAAAAATAATTATCGATTACACCGTGCTGTGTTGGGTGCAGTCCCGTGGCGATCGACAGGTGCCCGGGAAAGGTTTTTGAGGGATAAACGGTGCGCAGCTTTGTCACCCGCGAACCCTCAGCCGCAATGGACCACATATTTGTGGCCTGCGGCCAGTCGAGATAGTCCCAGCGGAAACCGTCGATTGATACCAGCACCAGCGTCTGTGCGGTACTTGCGGCGCCCCATAGCGAGGCTGCCAAGCCCAAGGCAATGATGAATAAACGGGGAATCAATCTATTGGCTCGCGGATGGATGAGGTCAGCCTATGAAGGCGCGGCAAATAACATAGTGAGGCTTCTGCCGAATAAGAGTGGCTGGCATCAAACCCCATGAGTACTGATCACCGTTCTGCCGCGCACAAAAAAAGCGGCCCGTAGGCCGCTTCTCAAAATGTTGATAGCGATTGACCGATGCAATCAGAGGTACAGCAAAATGCCCAGAATCGCCAACATCAGCGCAAGAGAGCAATGAACCACGCCCATCACAGACTTCATCGGGCCCATGCCGCCGAAGAGGGCGTTGATTTCGAGCACAATGATGATTCCCATGGCCGTGAACAATCCCATATCAGACACCGAGCCGCCAACCTGGGTTGAGATTGCAGCGATATGCTTCGAACCCAGCATGCCCAAAAGCATGGGGCCAGAAAACAAGGTGTTGGTGCGGCTCGCAAGGCCCGCCTTCGCGGCGGCCGCAGGGCCGTCGCCCTCTTTCATGCCCAGCACGATCTGCTGATTCGGCCAAATCACCAGCCAGACATTGAGGAACATAAAGGTGCCCGCCAGTGCGCCCACCCAGATCGCGGGCATGGCCATTCCAAACGCGCCGATCTTGTGAAAGAGGTATGCACCTGTCAGGAAGGTGAGCATGGCTCCCCAGCGGAACCACCACAGTGCGCGAGGCGCCAGTTTGGCCATGGCATCCGATTTAGCGCTCGCCTCAGCTTCCTTGAAATACTCGGTCTGAACAAAGTTGAAGTAGTACAGCATGCCGATCCAGACGATGCCGGCCAGCACATGGAAATAGCGAAAGAAAAACTCAATATAAGACATGCGTGCGTCTCCCGGTTTTTGTAATGACGGCGCAAAGGCCCTGCCCGAGCAGCATTATATATCAGCCCGCGCCCGAGCGGTGGTTAGATCGGCGGTCCTCAAACAGCTTGTTTTTCATGATCCCCTATACGGATGACGACTTATGCTACGGCAATACGAGGTCGACCCCTCACCACGCTCATTCAGCCATAAAAAAGCCCGGCAGAAGCCGGGCTTTTTATCTTCGCTCAGCGCACTTACATCATGCCGCCCATGCCGCCCATGTCGGGCATTGCAGGGGCTGGTGCATCGTCCTTCGGCGCTTCGGCAATCATCACTTCAGTGGTGATCATCAGACCCGCGACTGAACCAGCTGCCTGCAGCGCGGTGCGGGTCACCTTGGCGGGGTCGAGAATACCCATTTCGATCATGTCGCCGTACTCGCCAGAGGCGGCGTTATAACCGAAGTTACCTTCACCCTGGCGGACTTTGTCGAGCACGACAGAGGCCTCGTCACCGGCGTTATCAACGATATGGCGCAAGGGACCTTCCATCGCGCGCAGCGCGGCTGCGATCCCGATGTTCTGATCCTCATTGTCACCCTCAAGACCCGTGATCTCGCTGATCGCGCGAACCAGGGCGACACCACCACCTGCAACAACGCCCTCTTCGACCGCAGCACGCGTGGCGTGCAGGGCGTCTTCGACGCGAGCCTTCTTCTCTTTCATTTCGATCTCGGTCGCCGCACCGACTTTGATGACGGCAACACCGCCCGCCAACTTAGCCACGCGCTCCTGGAGCTTCTCGCGGTCGTAGTCAGAGGAGGTATTTTCGATCTGCACACGGATCTCGCTAACGCGGCCTTTGATCGCCTCTACGTCACCAGAACCGTCAACAATGGTCGTGTTGTCCTTGTCCATAGTGATACGCTTAGCATTACCAAGGTGTTCAAGGGCTGCACTTTCGAGGTCTAGACCCACTTCCTCAGAGATCACAGTACCGCCGGTCAAAATTGCGATGTCCTGCAGCATGGCCTTGCGGCGATCGCCAAAACCAGGCGCCTTACAGGCCGCCACTTTAACGATGCCACGCATATTGTTCACAACCAGTGTCGCGAGCGCTTCGCCCTCGACGTCCTCAGCAACGATTACTAGCGGGCGTGAAGCCTTGGCCACCTGCTCCAGCACGGGCAGCAGTTCGCGGATGTTGGAGATCTTCTTGTCGACCAGCAGGATGAAGGGGTCTTCAACCTCAGCAGACATGTTGTCCTGATTGTTGATGAAGTAAGGCGAGAGGTAACCGCGGTCAAACTGCATCCCTTCCACCACGTCGAGCTCGTTCTCAAGACCTGAGCCTTCCTCAACGGTGATGACCCCTTCTTTACCGACCTTATCCATGGCCTCAGCGATGATTTCGCCCACTGAGGCGTCGCTGTTCGCAGAGATCGTACCGACCTGGGCGATCGCCTTGCTGTCCTCACACGGCGTGCTCATACCTGAAACCGCATCTACCGCCGCAGTCACGGCCTTATCGATGCCGCGCTTCAGATCCATCGGGTTCATACCTGCGGCGACGGCCTTCAGGCCCTCGTTCACAATTGACTGAGCCAGCACCGTCGCGGTGGTCGTGCCGTCACCAGCGGCATCAGAGGCCTGCGACGCAACCTCTTTTACCATCTGCGCGCCCATGTTCTCGAACCTGTCCTTGAGTTCGATTTCTTTTGCTACGGAAACACCGTCCTTGGTCACGGTCGGTGCACCGAAGGACTTCTCCAGAATCACGTTGCGGCCTTTGGGGCCCAGCGTAGCCTTCACGGCGTCAGCGAGGATGTTGACACCCTCAAGCATGCCGGCGCGGGCCTTATCGCCAAAAAATACGTCTTTAGCTGCCATCTCTTCTATTCCTTTCTCAAGTCAGTGCGGTGCGCTTACTCAACGACCGCAAAAATTTCACTCTCGCTCATCAGGATCAGCTCTTCGCCGTCCACCTCGATGGTGTTGCTGCCGGCGTACTGGCCAAAAACAACCGTGTCACCGACTTTCACCGACAACGCGCGTTGCTCGCCGTTATCCATCACTTTGCCATCACCAACCGCCACTACCTCACCCTGATTGGGCTTCTCTTTGGCAGAGCCGGGCAGGACGATGCCTCCCGCTGAGGTTTCCTCTTCTTCCTTTCGACGAACGACCACGCGGTCGTACAACGGACGAATATTCATGGGTTTAACTCTCCAACATTATCGATTTCGCTAGCTCACCCTAACGGGCTTACCCCCTCAATGGGGGCAGGGACGCGCATTTCAAGGGATTTTTTAGCAGTCTGCAAGGGAGAGTGCTAAAAAAAGGCGGTTTAAGGTTAAAAAAGGGCGTTTTTCAAGGAAAAAGTGAGGGGATGCGCCTCTCTGCCTGCTCAACCCCGCTCAGTTGGGTTGTGCTCCAGTGGCGCGATCGTATCGCGGTGCGCGCCCTCGGAGTCCGGGGACACCGGCTCGAACTCACCCTGTAAGGTGACCCCCTCGTCCTCCAAATGACTATTGCGAGGGTCAGTGCGGAAACCGGATGGCCCTGCCTGCCACCGTTCATGACTGTACTGGGCATTTGCAGACCCCGCGACCATCAGTTTGGCGAGCAAGATCCTCAGGGGGGCGATCAACACAACAGCGGCCATTGCATCAGAAATCAGGCCGGGGACGATCAGAAGGACCCCTGCCACCAGCCGCGCGACGTTGCCCATCAGCAGTTGCTGGCTCAGTGCACCCTCGCGCTGGGCTTGCTGCAAATGCTCGAGGGTCTGAAGACCCGCAAGGCGAAATAGCACAATACCCAGTACTCCCGCACCCAGGAGCCAGAGCATTGCGGTGGTGACACTGGTTCGTGCACCCAGCTCAATGAGGCTCCACAATTCCAGCCACGGGTAAAGAAACAATAACCACTTCATCACATTCGATGCCTCATGTCGGTCCCGCCGTTGATGCCTGATCCACAGTTTCGGCCTCAATACGCCACGGCGCCACCCATGTCAGAGTGACCATGCCCGGAATCGCCAGTAACGTACACAACACAAAGAACAACACCCAGCCCGTTTCCTCAACGACAAATCCGGTGACGGCGTTGGCCAAAGAGCGCGGCAGTGCGGCGAGCGCCGTAAACAGCGCAAACTGGGTTGCCGCAAATGTCCGGCTGGATTCTCTAGCAATGAAGGCGGTAAAGGCGGCTGTGCCAAGACCGACCCCCAGGTACTCAAACGCTATCACCACGGCGAGCAGCCACAGGGCATTACCCACGCTTGCCAGCCAAGCAAAGCCTAAGATGCTGATCATCTGCACCAACCCGAAAATCCAAAGCGCGCGGTTAATACCTAGGCGAAGCATTAGGATGCCTCCCAGTAAGCCGCCGGCGATCGCCGGCCAGAGCGCCGCATGCTTGGCGACCAATCCGATCTCGGTCATTGAAAAGCCAAGATCGAGATAAAACGGCGTCGCCAATGCCGTCGCCATGTTATCGCCAAGCTTATAGGCCACCATGAAAAACAACGCCAAGGCCGCAGTACGCCAGCCAACACGCTGAAAATACTCGCTGAATGGCGTGACTAGGGTCTCGCGTAACGTGCGGGGCTGGGGACCCACCTGCTCTGGCTCAGTTACGCTGAGTGACAGCAAGATGCCCACCCCCATGAAGGCGGCGGTAATCCAGAACACCCAGACCCAGGGCAGAATATCGGCCAAAATCAAAGATAGCGATCCTGGCACCAGACTCGCGATTCGATAAGCCTGGACATGAACGGCGTTACCGAGGCCCAGCTCCTCATCAGGCAGAATTTCCCGGCGATAGGCATCGATCGCCACATCCTGGGTGGCGCTGAGAAACGCAATCAGTGAGGCGAGGACGGCTACTAACGCAGTCTGATTGAGCGGGTCGATGTAGCCCAACGCGCCGATAGCGCACACCAGGCCGATTTGGGCAGAGAGCATCCAGCCGCGACGACGCCCCAGCGGTAGCCGGATCCGGTCCATGAGCGGTGCCCAGAGAAATTTCCAGGTATACGGCAGGCCCACCAGCGCAAACAAGCCGATCTCGGCGAGGGACACCTCCGCCGCCCGGAGCCAGGCGGGTACCAACTGAATCAATAAGTACAGGGGCATACCCGACGCCAGACCTGTCATCACACAGATTAGGATGCGGCGATTCCGCATCGTGGCGAAAAAAGTCGTGGTGTTTTGTGCCTGCAAATTGACCCTCCTGAGTTATGCCACCTAGCGCTCGTATCGAGTTGCTGCACAACAGTTCTTTGGAAACCTGACACCATGGGGCAGGGCGTCCTCAGTTACAATGACAGTGGTTTCGCTGCGCGGACTACTCCGAGTGACCCTGGACGTCATTGTCTACCGGTGCGGCAAAGTGGCAAGCACTTCTGTGATCACAGCCGTCAACGAGATGCGTGGTGTGAGCGCACACAAGTGCCATTTCTTTGGCGAAGAGGCTTTCCGGGCGTAAGGCAAAAACCCTATGGTCAAAGATTGATCGTCTGACAACAGAGAAACAATGCGCATGGGGTTTCCCACAGACAACAAACATAGCGTGAATCCTGTCCGTTAAAGGTCAACACAGAATAAAGGGGTTATTGATTAGTAGTCTGCGCCTTTAGCCGCAGCGGGCCGGAAGCTCATGAATTAAGCGAGCACTCAGATGACCGACAATCTCTTCTTACCCCAGCCCATAAGGGGTCTCTCAATCAGATAAAAACTGAGCGCCGCCAAGCCGAGGGTTATGGGCACAACGACCAGTAATGCCAGCAAACTTTGCCCGGGAGTGCCCCACATATCCGGGAACAACAGCACCATCACCCTCATCACCTGAAAGTGCCATAGGTAGATCCCGAAGCTGATGTGCCCCAGCCACACCAGAAAACGACTCGATAGCCAAGCCATGCTCGGCAGAGGATCCTTAAGGTGATATACCAATACCGCGATTGCCAGCGCGACCAGCGGCGGCCAAACGACCAATATCCAATGGCCCGACCAATACACCGCGTCCATGTGAAGCTGCCACTGCATGAGCCCCAGTAACAATAAAAGCCCAGTAATGATCCCTTTCTGACGTTGCTCAACCGTAAGGGCATCCGGGAGAAAGTTAAGGCTAAAACCGAGCATGAACGTAAAAAGAGTCCCCAGAAGCGAGTCGAGCACCGGCAGTATCGCAACGTAATTGTCCACCTCAGTCGTGGAGAAAATCAAAAAACGCCAGGCCAGGGTGATCAGCAGGCTGCTCAGTAGCAATACTCGCCAATTGATGAAACCTGCGCACCAGCCCAATAAGGGCAATAACAAGTAAAAGCTTAGTTCAACCGGTAGCGTCCACCATACAAGGTTTAGCGGAGCGGCCATGAAAGGTGGCAGGTTCAACCAGAGTAAAAACTGCAGGTGTAGCGTGTTGTAACTGGCCGCGTCTATGAGCCCCGGTATCGAGCGCGCAAGCAACAGCAGAACCAGTAATTCCGCCCACACTGCCGGATAAATTCGCAAAAAGCGGCGTGTCCAGAAATGGCGCAGATATCCCGCAGTGATATCGGCGCGAATCACCTGCCCTCCCAAGAGCCAGCCGGAGAGTATGAAAAACAGCGGGACCCCCATCCATCCAAAGCCAACGTAGGCAGTGGGGTCGAGGAGAGAATTAGCAGGCACTAAGCCTTGAACCAAGGCACCAAAAGCAGGAAAAAACTGCTCCCAGTGGAATAGCATAACAGCGCAAGCAGCGAGGCCACGCAGTGAATGGAGCGCTGGATTGAAGTTGGGGAACGCTGAACCGCCCGTCATAGTTTTTACCCGCGGAGTTGGGACTCAGACGCCAGTATTAGCCAGCATTTATGTAACGAGGCTCAAAACTCCGGGTCAATCGAAAATTTGCGCCCCAATGCACCATCTGAGGTGCGAGATATCAGCCCATCAAGTGCTTCGGTGTGCTCAACGAACCCCTCTAGCTTTCGCTCCCGCGCCTCCTCCTGTAACCCTCTTCGGTACTGCGCAGCCCGGATGGGCTTGAGTTCGTTAATAATACGCTGTGCCACTTGTTCGTAGGTTAGTTGCTCTGCCGGGCTGTACTCCACAAGTTGTATGAGATGAACTCCAAACTGCGAAACTACGGGCTCACTAAACTCGCCTGGCGTTCTCAACGCGAAGGCTGCCTCATCAAATGGTGGCACAGTTTGGCCCCGAATAATTCCAGACATCAACCCGCCGTTCACCGCCGCACTAGCATCCTCAGTGTGCTCGGTCACGAGTTTGCTGAAATCGGACCCGGGCTGCTTAGCTTGACCTAACAAATCGACTGCGATTCTCATGGCTTCCGACTCTGAGCGATCCTCAGTTCTGATTAATAACGTTCTCAACGAGACAGACTCTGGCATCCGATAGTCCTCTGGAGAGGCGATATATTGCTCTCTTGCCTCAGCTTCCCAGTCGGTCGCTGCTAACTTATCCTCAACCATTTTTCGCAAGTATCGCTCAATTAACTCAATGCTGATGGCGTATTCAATCAGCCATTTTTTTTCTGCCTCACTTAGCAGATCCAGACTCTTCGCCTCTAATGCAAGAAGCTTGATCGCGTAAAGATCCGAGAGGGCACTGAGATTTCTCGCGCGTGAGCCGATACCCCCCCCGGCCTCAGGAGGGGCGTTTCGCAGATACATTTCGCGATCGAACTCTGTCACCGAAAATTGGCTGGTGGAGTAGTACGCAATGCTACTGCTATCTTCCGCAGTGGCCGTGAATGCAAGCATTATCGTGAAACCGAGCGCACTCCAAATTGGATACACCCTGCAGCTCAGCCGGACCAGCTTAAACATAATTTTTCCTGTCTTCACGCAAACGGCGCTCACCGCGCTGTGCAGTCATTACACAGTGCTGGAGCAGCTAACTAGCGCTCGATGGTGTCAGAAATTTATAACTCCGCGCCCTGACACTCATCCGTGGTCTCTGCTCCACTGCGAGAACCATCGCGTTTTTGCGAAGCAATGGATCCATATCCTTCACTACATAGATGGTGAAACCCACATGCAGCTCTATCAACAGCATGAACGACCAAGCGCCGTAGCGCTCGCTATCATTACTTTCCCGAAAAAAAAGGGGCCAAAAGGCCCCTTTTCGTTGTCACTCGTGCTGAATCAGATGGCAGAGCTCGTAATCTCTGTCTTGTGCTCAGCAGCCTGCCCATAGCTCATAGCGCCGTTGCTAACCTTGTAAGCGGCAAAGCCGATTGCAGGCAAGCCCTGCCTGGTAACCCCGCTTGCCAGAGTCATAGACTGGCTTGCATTATTGAATGAGAGCTTCGCCCAACCCTCAGAGTACGGGTAGTCCAAGACCGTCAGACCGGCGCTGGCACTCAGTGCACTCCCAGTGCCAGCGGCGCCCATTGCGATAACGGACGTCCCGTTACAAATAGTGGTGTCGACAGCGGCAGCCGCCGTAGTTTCACGGTCCCACCGACCGATCGACACAGGCTCACAAGCGGAACTCTCTGCCGACGAGCCGACCCAGTTGTCGGTGAACGGCGCAATCACGTCAGCCGCAGTTGCTACGTCGACGTGCGGACGCTTGGTGGGGAAAGTGACCACCCAGTCAGTCATGCCGCCGACAATGGGAAGCGTCAAAACGTCATTTGACAGTGAAGCCGTCTGCAACACAGCAGAGGCAGCCTCTGCACCGCTACCCATCGTGTAGTCGGTCCATGCACCGTCGAACTGGACACTCGCAACGCTGGTACCGCTGCTGATCGAGGGATTAGCGCTACCAGGGTTGGTATGCTGAGCCGACAGGCTAAAGCCATCAATCGCTGTAGCCTCGAAACCAAACGAGGCTGCCGACTCTACGTTGATATGGTAAGCCACGCCAGACAAGCCGCCTGTCGGAGCGCTGATGCCAGCAGAAGCGTTCTCAAACCACGGGCCTGATGCCCAAGCAGTATCGAGGGCAGCACAGTCAGCTGGGACGCCCGTCGAATCGTGAGTCGCCGCCGCTGCGTATGTTTCATCAGAAACCACACCCATCTCGATCACCTCGACGTGGCCCGTCAAGCTACGTGTGATAGAGGAATCTGCATCGCCGGAGTAACCGCTGTTAACGAATGGCTGAATGCGCGTCGTAGAGCCATCAGCGTTTTCTGTCGCTGTACCTGGGAAGTCACCACCGGCTGTTCCCAAGACTGGAACAGTGCAGCTGGCGTCACCTGTAATAATGGCCGCGCCATCGCCATTGGCGTCGGGGATAACTGCGAAGGCAAAGATGTCTTTAGGAGACATGTATAGGTTGAAGTCGAGCACTGCGTCTGAATTCTTGTACTCAAGGAAGCGAACCTTGACCGCCTTCACCGCGTCCGTGGTATTGGTGATGTGAATCCCGGTGGAGTTACCATTGTCGGCATTGTAGAACGGGAATAGCAGGGCTTGACCCGTCTTGCCGGGGTTCACGTACTGCCCAGCATGAACGGCCGCTGATGTAGCCACGGTTGCTGCCACGGCAAGCGAAATTGTGCTCTTCTTCATCGAATCACTCCTAAAAGTATCAAACGTTTGATATTGAATGCTGTCTCGCAACCAAACTCCAGCAAACTAGCACGTCTGCAGATACGTGACAATACAACCGACCAATGTCCGTCAGCACCGACAAGAGCAATATCAATGCTCCTACCGGAAGTCGACGATTGCCGACCTTATGGAAAACGGATTGTATACATGAACACAGGACTTGCTACCTTTTTGACGGGTACGCGACCGACATAATTCCTTTTTTTTTGTGATTTTTTTGTCAATTCCGTCAAAACCAGATGATCGAGGCGCTAACGGGGAGCTTTTAGCAAACCGAGACAACAACAACCTTCGCGAAGGACCTGTTGCACGGCATGTCTTCAGTTTCGAGCTCCAGAAGCTACCGATAGGGTTTCACTTACGATATAGATACCACTGGCCATCCAGCAACACCCAGGTCATGTCATAAGAGATTGGTGTTTCCCTGGCCACCTCTGGCGGCACAAGCATACGGATAATAATTGTGACATCGCATCGCGACGGAGCCTGACTTTCGCCACAGTCAACCGAATGACCTGTGACTGATCGCCAGAAGCCTGCCCCGCTGAAGTCTCCCCGATAACGATCAGCCCTGGGGCTCGCCTGATAGCTGGGTGTCATATATGTGAGCGCACCGTCATAGTCTAGCTCGATGAGCGCTTCTGCCCACGAAATCGCACGCTGACCCACCAAATCTTCAGTATTCTGGTCAGGTGCCATGGTGCAGGCGCTGAATACCGCCGGAAGGCCGCCAATAACCATCAGTCGCTTGAGCAGCTTCAGAAGGAGTGCCTCGAGCCCGCGCCAAAGGCCCATGGAAAAGCCCTGAGTCTCAGTAGGCACCAACTTCGAAACCGCAATCACCCATCATCTTCCAGCTGCATTGGCAAATCGTCGAAATCCGTCAAGCCGCGCATGCGGTCGCGCATCTCCCGAGTCAGGTCACGCAGCTCCGCATCAGACTCCACTACTTTAGGGGTAATGAAAACGAGCAGTTCGACACGCTTGGTTGAGTCTGTGTTCGTACTGAACAAATTGCCCAGCACGGGGATATCCATGAGATAAGGCACACCGCTCTTAGCGACTGTGGAGTTATCCGTTATGAGGCCGCCCAATACCACTGACTCCCCGCTGCGAACGGCAATACGGCTACTCACGTTGCGCTCCAAAAAGCTTCGCTGCCCTGTGGCCGCATCTTCGGGGCCCACGTCAGTCACCGATTGATTCACATCCAGCGTGACCAAGCCGCCGTCATTGACCGATGGCTTCACCTCGAGTTTTACCCCGGTGTCCTTGTATTCAATGGAGTTCGTTATATTCCCGCCATCGGTGACTAACTGGCGTGATTGGATGGGTTGCTGGTCACCCACGTGGATCGCCGCGGTGTGGTTGTCCAAAACCAGCACAGACGGCGTGGAAATCACATTTACGAGCGATTCTTCTGCAAGTGCGTTCACCACCGCACGCACGTCATTGGCGCTCGTTACTGTGTAAGAGAAGCCCGATGACACTGGTGCAAGCCCCGTCAGGTCTAGCGCGCCAGCGCCCTGATAGTTGTTACCGATGCCATTTTGAAAGGTCCACTCAAGCCCGAACTCCAGCCCGTCGGTGAGTTGAACCTCGACAATACTAGCCTCGATCAGAACCTGTGTGGCAACCACATCCAGCTTCTTCAAGATGCGCTCTATCTTGCTGTACTCATAAGGGGACGCGTAGACGAGAAGCGCATTGTTGTAGTCATCAGAAACTACGCGAATAGACTCACCCAGCTCAAAGCTCGACCCGCCCATAGATTGCCCGGCTCCTGTACTCGGCATGTTGCCGGCACCGCCTGCACCGCCGGACCGTTGTGAATTCATGCCGGGCGCCACCTGAGATTGCGGCCGCTGAACCTTAGCACCACCACCGCTGCTCTCACCAAAAATCGTGCTCAACAGCATGGCCATCTGAGCCGCGTTGCCATTGACCACGTCATAGACGTGCAGAGTCGCCTCGGAAGCGGGCTCGTCAATACTATCAAGTTGCTCCACCCATCGCCCCACGGTATCGATATAGGCAGCGCGTGGCGAAACAACGAGAATACTGTTCAAGCGCTCCACGGGGAGCACGCGCACCATACTGGCAAGGCCCCTACCCGCGCCGCCGCCAGTACCGCCATCGGCGGTGTTGAGAATGTGTTCAAGCTCCACAAAGACATCTTCAACCGCGCCTCGCGTGATCGGGAATATCCCCACTGACGTCCCCGCCAATTGGTCGATGTCAAAGGTGGTGACAATGTCGAGCCAACCGTCGATCTGCATCTGCGTACCCGCCAAGACGAGCAGATTGCGCTTGGTATCGATGCGAACAAAAGCAGTCTTGGTCGCGACCGGCTTCAAAATTTCCGCCATCTCGGGTGCGCCAATGTACTGGAGCGGCACGATGACATTGGAGAAGCCAGTGCCGGCACCTTTGGCATTCTGGAAGCTGGGGGCCATCCTGCCAGCTTTTTGCGCACCGCTGATGAACAAGCGATCGTTGGGTCCACGCACCATCAGTGCGCCGTTGTTATGAAGTAAGGACTCCAAAATCGGCAACAGCTGGTCACGAGGGATAGGGGAACGCGTCCGCAATGTGACAGCGCCCTGCACCGGGTGTTCGACGATGTAGTCAAGCTCGAGGATTTCACCCAACACCGAATGCACCACCTCTGACAGCGGCGCCTCCTCAAAATTCAGGGAAACCGCGTCGCCATAAAGCTTTATCGGCTCGCGCGGGGGGGGCATCTGAACACCTACATCAGTCCCAGGAAAAATCACTCCGCGGCCGTCGATGTTTTTATCTGGTGACAGCTCCGCGACCGGGCCACTGCCGTCACTTTGCCCGGCCGCCGCAGCGCCCGTGGCTGAAGATGGGGTAGCGGACTGCTGAGCGGGCGTCACATCTTGCGTCGCGCAACTGGCTAAAAAGACCGCGGTCAGCGCCAAGGGCGCGGCTGTGACGCAGCGCAAAGCAATAGGCCGGCCGCCTTTGTTGCCGAGGCCCCGACCCACCGCCCGTCCTGTAAAGTTAATCAGCTCTAACATGAGGTCACTCATTTCCTTCTTGCCTTCGGGAGGCGTCTTGCTTCGGCGCGCCACCATAAATGTTTTCGAACGACATCCGCGTAGGTGGTCTGGCGGGCTCCGCTTTTTGAGTGGGCGCGTCATTATTTTGATTCAGCGCGCCGTCGGTAGCAGTTGCCTGTGGGATGGCGGAACCAGACTCACCTTCCATTTCAGTGGCCAAAATTGACTGATCAGTGGCATATGCCATCTCCAGTCTAGCCTCCTCACCTGTCACCGCCTGCAGGAGCACGCGGCGCGACTCGATCGAGCCCAATGTCCAGCCTTTTATTGATTGGCCCACCACCAAGCGCTGTCGCTCACCATTATCGAGACGGATAATCGCGCCCGCCACTTCCCCGGAGCCAAATATTCCCAACAGGTTGATGCCGTCTATGCTCTCCACCACGTCCGCGTCAGCCTGTGAGGCGACAAGTGCTGCGTCATTTTCTGAGAGTAGGTCAGATCGCCGGGGCTTTCTGTCTAGGGCAAACACGGGTCTGAGAACAAAATCGAAGCTGCTTAGCTCCGGGCGTGATGAGGACAGTGTTTGCGCAACGCTCACGGGCTCAAACAGGGCACTGGAGGGCAATACCGGCTTGGGTGAGCCGGCTGATAAAGTGTAAACCGTTGTCAGCCCAAGCGCCCCAACGATCAAGCTTGCAGACAGCTGCAGCGGTTTAGGCCAGTCACGCCAGCTTGCCCATGCGCCCTCAGTCATTGGGTTCGCTCAACCGATAAGCCGCAACGTCAATACGAGCGCTCAAATGGTCTGCAGTAGCCGCATCAGGATTGCGAAGCCTGCGGTTAATGCGTCGCAGCGCCTCTGCCTGCATACCCTCAGGGAACAAGGCCGGCGATGCGCGATACAGTAGCTGAAAAAACTCGTCGAAATCATCGGGACCGCCGGTGACTTTTAGGGTGGCATTGAGCTTCACCAAGGTCTCTAGCTGAACGGGTTCTTTTACCTCGCTCCCCACCACAGTCAACCCTACACGTCCCGCCAACTGGCGCAGCTGCTGTTGCAATAGCGCACCGCCGCGACCGGTATCGCCGGTGTCCTCGATAGCAACCCGCGTCAAGGCCAAATCAATCTCAGCCGTCGCCGACTCAATCTGAGGAGCAGCTTCAATGTAGCCCAGCAACCGACTGATGCGCGGTTTAGTGGCGCTGATGTCGGAAAAGCTGCCCAGCCACCAGCCCAGTACATTGCTCAGCGTGAGGAGCGTCACCACGGCAAAAACTGCGGTCGCCCCATAAACGACTGACCTTGCTTGCAAGGGCAATTTAACCGTCGAGGACTGAATCGTTAACAACCGCGCCTTGGCAGCGTCCAAACTGTCTCGCCAGTTCATGAGCCTACCTCCGCCTCACTAGATTCCTCAATTGCCTCGTTATCTACCTCAGAGAGTTGAGGGGGCGTGGGAGGCGCGGTGACCCGCCATTGGATGCTGAAACGCTCCAAACCGTTATTACGGTCTCTCGCAAAAGCAGACAGGGCCGTGACATCAGTGTACCCGGGCTCCTCAGTCAGCATGCGCAAATACACTGCCGCGTTGTTTGAGTACCCGTTTACCGTCACCTCGTTGCCGTCAAAGTTGAGCCGGTCTAAATAGACGGTATCGGGCGCTGACGCGGCGATATGATTTAACCAATACTGATAATTGGGTCGCTCGCTGATAGCACGCTCGATTGCTGACAAACGAGTTCGTCCCAATTGCAAAGATTCGCGTTGTATCGCCGCGGCCGCCGCATCACTCCGTACCTGCTCAAACGTCGCGTCCAGCCGATCCGCCCGAAGTGCAGTGGCGCCGGCCAGCAACGTGATCGCCACCACACAAGACACCCACACAGCGGCAACCAGGCTCGACGCATGAACTAGCCGCCGCAGGTAGGCAGACCGTCGCTCGCTGCCGCCATAACCGGCAAAGGAAATAGGTATGCCGTGATGATCGAATGCCCACACCTCGGGTTTCGGCGCACCGGCGTCTGAGCTGTCGCGAGGCTCTGCCAACAAATCGTCGATAGCGGCTTGTGATGTAATGGCCAAAGCGACCTCAATCACGTTTTCATAACGACCGACCACTCGCCACGCCGCTCGCGTGTCGGTATCGGGAAAAGGCGAGGACAAACCCACTTCAAGCAGCATGGCGTCGTCCAAATCCTCCTCCGCACAGGCAGGAAGATGAAGCGTCTTTAAAAGTACGGCGTCGGCGGAAAGTGCGACCGCACTGAAGGGCGTCTGTTCATCGGTAGCAACTCCCTCGCCTAACGGCGCGTCGGCCCGGTACCAAAGAGCCTCATCACCACGGGTGACATGAATCGAGGGGTCAAAACGCTGAAGCAGCCAAGCACCTTGATCGTACATCAGCTGATGAAAGCCGAGCGCCACCCACTTGCCCGACCGGGTCAGATCGAGGCCAAAAAGGCTCCATTTGTTGCCGACGTCCGCCATACCCTAGCCCGCTCGCCCCAGTGTGCTCTGTCGCGGCTTTTCTATCCGTCTGAGTCGTACCGCCGAGAATTCGTCTGACCCCTGGCTCTCGACCCAAACCCGCTGTACGAATCTTTCTGACGGTGAGGCCGACACTTCTATTTCTACGCAATAATACCCCGAAGCATCGCGAGGGTCGGGCTCATTACTTAAAAGGTCTGCCTCTTTTTTTCTTGAGGCCCCAAAAACGGCCAGCATTTCTGGCGGCGCGACCGCAGGGTCAATGCCGGAGCCGACGTTGAAGGGCGAGATACTAGGTCGAATTCGGTCATACACCGCGCGATTCATACCCTCGACACCCAGCAATTGCTCGACATAAACGGCTGACCGGGCTTGCCGGTAGCGCGAATAGAACTGAAAACTGCCCGGCGGCCCCGAGCCTGCGGAGGCGGTCGTCTCCAATTCGCTGTTCACAATTTGCTCCGCAAGGGTAGCGGCGGCGACGTTATCCATACCCCCAATCCCGCTCAATAACTGCTGCCATACTGCGGGGTCTGACTCTGCCACCGAGACAAATCCTGACGCAGGATACACAGTCGCGGACACGGTGAGGTCATCGATCTCGTACCGGGACATAAACACCCTCGATAGGCCCGCGGGGTCCGGATCGCCGTTTTCATCAACTGCCGCCTGCGCTCTGGCGCGGTCCATCACGACAAGTCGTGCGATACCCTTACCCAGCGCAAACGCCTGCGCCTCTCCAAGTCGCGAGGAGGCCAGGCCGATTTCTTCCCGGGCCAACGCCAGCGCACCGCCCACCGTGATGCTCATGGCGGCAACAAGCCACATCACCAGCACTATTGCGACACCCCGTTGTTTACTTAAGCCTCTCACCGCACCATCTCGTAATCGTCGAAAGCCACGATCAGCGGCGGCCAGCTCATACCCTCAAGCTCCCACTCCAGCTGCACTCCCGGTGGTAACTCGTCGTTCAGTGCCTCGTCGTCATCATCATTGTAGCCGCTGCGACTCGGCGCCTTGATTGCCTCAACCTGAAATCGTCTAACATTTTCGAGCAATACCTGAGAGGGAATCACATCCCCCCACGCCGGATCGGTGCGCGCTTTTTCGGCCGTCTCCGAATCGGGAATCGCGAAATCAAGCATCACTGTGTCGCCAGCGCGTCGCAGGCGGAGCCAGGTCACGCCACCCGCCGCGCCCACGCGATCGATGGGCGCCAGCCAACTGATTTCACTGTCCGAAACATGGAGCGCACCCCGATGTGGCGCGTAAGCCTCGCGCAACACATGCCGCAAAAAGTAGGTCACTTCCCGAAGCCGCGCCGTGCGATCAGCGGACTGCTCGACCGCAGTATAAGTGGTGGCGAAAGTCCGCAGCGATGCTGAAAGCGCCAGCATCAGCAGCGAGAGAACAACCGCAGAGATCATCACTTCCACCAGCGTCATGCCCGCTTCACGACGCATCGCCGGCACCCTCACTCAGTCGACCTATCGTGCTCAGACTGACGGTGCGCGGCTGACTATCGCCGGACCAGCTGACCACGATGCGCATCCAGGCAATACCCGATTCCTCGCGCTCCGGAATCAGCTCCACCCAGCGCTCCCATTCGTAGTCACCGTAACGCCCGCGCTGCGTCACGCCCACATCTGGGCGGCTGATAACGAAGGCGTCTAGCTCAGATTCGGCCAGCGTCGTCGCGATAGCATACTCTGCGGACACCCTTGCATTGCGCGTGGCACCCGAGGCCGCCTGATACAGCGCACCCAGCGCTAACCCGAGAATGACCAGCGCCGCGAGCATCTCCACCAGAGAGAATCCGCGTTGTCCGTGCGCTGCCCGGTATACAGGTGCGGATGCGCGCACCGTTTGATGAACGCGCGGCTTCATCGCATGGCCGTTTGGGTGACGTCACCCATCAGCCATCCCACCTGCACCAATGTGCCGCCGCCCCCCGGCCCGCCGATCTCGATGTCACCGCCGGTAGAGCCGCCGAAGGGATAAAAGCGAATCGCAGCAACATCAGGCCCGGTACTCACTTCCGCTGCACTGGTCACCGCCAGCGAGATAGATTCAGGAAGCTCCTGCAAACCAATTAGGCCGCCGCTGACCTCCAGCGCCTTACGCTCCGGGTAAATCAACAGGTCCACGGGCTCGCCGGTGCGCGCGGATTGCCTACGGGCACTCTGGGCTGCCGACATCACGTCCCTGACTGCGCCCCGATAGGCAAGCGACTCCGACAAAGCACCCATGTTGGGGAGAGCGATGGCAAATAGCAGGCCCGCGATCACCATCACCAGCGTGATTTCGATCAGGGTAAAGCCGCCTGAGCGATGCATAATGGAGCCGGCCGTTAACCGGTCACGTCGGCGTCTTCACCCGAGCCGCCGCTACGACCATCCGCCCCGTAAGAAATGATTTCCGGCACGCCGCCCGAATAGCGGTACTCGTAGGGGTTACCCCAGGGGTCATCCGGGAGCTCACCTTTCTTTAAGTAAGGCCCATTCCACCCCGTTGCGCCCGAGGGCTGGCGTACCAGCGCATTCAAGCCCTGCTCGCTACCGGGAAATTTACCCACATCCAGCTTATAGAGTTCCAGCGCCTGCGCCAAATCGCTGATTTGTATCGCCGCGGATTTGGATTTAGCGCCGCCGAGCTGATTCAGTACCTGAGGCCCAACCAGTGCCGCCAGCATCCCGAGGATCGCTAGTACCACCAACAGTTCAACCAGGGTGAAACCCTTCATGCTTTGATTGCGTCGCGTTTGTCGCGCTCTGCACATTATAACTCCCTCTTTGTCTATGAGATTCGGTCTGCTCCGGTGTCGCCAGCGCATCGGGTAAGTCATCAGAATGCCATGGTATTCACGGACAGAATGCCCATCAAAATACCCATAATGATAATGGCTATGAGCCCGCCCATACCCAGTATCAACGCGGGCTCCAAGAGCGTCAGCGCGCGTTTCACGTCGGCCTCTACCTCCGCCTCGTAAACCTGTGCCAACTCAAGCAGCATCGCATCCAGCTTCCCGGACTCCTCACCCACCAGCACCATCTGCACCGCCAGAGGAGAGAACATCTCGGGCTGCATGGCTTTGGAGAGGCGTTCGCCGCGCTTGATTGCCGGCGCCAAATCATCAAGGTGTTGCCGCAGCACGGTATTACCCACCGTGCCACTAGCAATGTCTGCTGCCTTCAGAATAGCGACGCCGTTCCCCAGCAAGGTGCCCATCGTGCGCGCAAACCGCGAGACCTCAAACTTGCGAATCAAGGGGCCGGCCAGTGGCGCCTTCAGGGCGCGCACGTCTAGCCAGGTTCGACCCCCCGGCGTGGCCAGCCAGCGCCTGACTAGTGTCACTAACCCACCGATCACAATCGCCATCAACCACCACCATCCCGCCACCAGATCGCCGAGGGAGATAATGATGGCCGTCAACATGGGCAGACCATCACCCATCTCTTCAAACAGCGACTCAAACTCAGGCACGACATAACCCAGCATGATCGCCACCGACAGGCTCGCTACCACCGCGAGAATGGCCGGGTACACCATGGCCGATACGATGGTCGATCGCACTGCACGGCTGCGTTCAAGGTAGCTCGCCAGTTCCGTGAGCACCCCTGCGAGGTTACCGCTTGCCTCACCTGAGCGGACCATGCTGATGTAGAAGCCGCTGAAAACGCTATCGTGATTTTCAAGACCCGCGGTCATAGAACGGCCGGATTTTAACGTAGCGAGGATGTCTTCCATCATCGCCCTGTGTGCCCCGAAAGGCGCAGTATCGATCTGTACCTTCATAGCGCGATCGAGCGGCAAACCTGCCTGCAGCAGAATACCAAGCTCGGAGGTGAATCGGAGCACCTGCTCGGGGGTCACCCGGTCGGTTTTAGCGCCGAAACCCAGCAGGGAAAGTCCTTTTACGGTGCTGCCAGCACTACCGCCTGCGGGCGTGGACAACGCCGAGCTGCCGGCGGGTTTCAAAACGATCGGCGTGAGCCCGCGGGTACGCAGCGCGCGGGCTGCACTTTGCAAGTCAGCCGCAGATTCAACGCCTTGCTGCACACTGCCCGATCGATCAGAGGCACGATATTCAAAAGCGGCCATCGCCAGATCTCCACGGCCCTCAGTCGAGGTCCAGCTCCGCCTGGTCCTGAGTCACACGCAACACCTCATCGATGGAGGTTTGCCCGGCCAACACCTTTCGCATGCCATCCTCATACAGCGTCGCCATACCTTTGGCGCGGGCGACTTCCCGAAGCTGATTGGCATCGGAACCATCGAGAATCGCACGCTGAATTTCGTCATCGAGCAAAAAGAGTTCGTGAATCGCCGACCGCCCGGAGTAGCCCGTTCCCTTGCATTGGTCGCACCCCACGGCCTCATAAACCTCGGCCTCTTTGGGCAGTCCCCTGGTCATACCCAAGCGCGTCATTTGTTCGGCGTCGAGCTTTGCCGGCCCTTTGCACGCAGGGCAGAGCTTACGCAACAAGCGCTGCGCCAACACACCATTGACCGCCGCCGTGATCAAGAAGCGTTCCACACCCATATCCTCCAGCCGGGTAATCGCGCCCGCAGCCGTGTTGGTGTGCAGTGTGGACAGCACCAGGTGACCCGTCAGCGCTGCCTGCACAGAGATCTGCGCGGTCTCGGTATCCCGCATCTCACCGATCATGATGATGTCGGGGTCTTGCCTGAGAATGGACCGGAGCGCGCGGGCAAAGGTCAAGTCGATCTGGGACTGCACCGGAATCTGATTAATGCCCTCAAGCTGGTATTCGACCGGGTCCTCCACCGTAATGATCTTTAGCGAGTCAGAGTCGAGATTGGACATAGAGGCATAGAGGGTTGTGGTCTTGCCAGAGCCGGTCGGACCTGTAAGCAGCAATACCCCGTGCGGTCGATTCAGCAGCCCAAGATAGCGCTTAAGAATATCGGGACTAAACCCCATGTCTTCGATATCAAGCCGAACGCTTTGACGGTCCAGCACTCGCATCACCACACACTCACCATGAACCGTGGGCAAAGACGATACCCTGAGGTCCAGCTCGTGACCCTTGACACGCATCATGATGCGGCCGTCCTGAGGAAAGCGGCGCTCTGCAATATTTAAATTGGCAAGTAGCTTAATGCGCGAGATCACCGCAGCGGACAGCCGTTCGTCTACTTGAGTGGCGCCATCCCGGAGCACACCGTCAACGCGGTAGCGGATGCGGAGCCCCTCGTCGACCGATTCGAGATGGATATCCGACGCGCCTAAATCCAGTGAGCGTTGAATCAGCTGGTTCACGAGCTGAATGACCGGCGTTTCACTGGCAAGATCTTTGAGATGCTCGACAAATTCTGCGTCGTTAACGTCGGATGGGGCGAGGCTATCGAGTTCGTCCTCCTGATCGCCCTGGACATAAAGCTTGAGCGCCGCTTCTATGTCACCTGCTACACCGAGCTGAAGCTCTATTTGCTTGCCAGTGGCCAGCTGCAGCGCTTTCCTGACGAAATCATCCTGAGGTTTTAGCGCCGCGAATGTAATGCTACTTTCTGTCGAAGACAGCGGGACGACATCATTGTTGAGCAGAAATTGCTCACGCAAGCCCTCCACGATGACAGGCGCCTCCGGATAAACAGCTTTTTCGGCCACAGGAAGGCCCAGCTCTTCGCTAAGATGTTTGACCACGTTTGACTCAGCGACGAGACCCAGGCGCACGAGGGCCTCCCCCAACATGCACCCCATTTCGCGCTTGGCCAGCCGCGCCCGCTCGAGGTCACGATCGCTCAGGAGGCCCGCAGAGACCAGTCGCTCCCCCATCGGCATGGTGTTCACGTTCTGTGCATTGAGCTCCTGCGTCACGATAACTATCCTGTTGGGCCCTGTCTTGGGGGGCGTTGGATTGACGGACTGAGATCGAACCTTATTCCTGAAGTATCCGCTGGCAGCACCGCACTTTAACATCGCTTCGGTACAGGCACGGATCAGTGAAGGGTAGTTCTCACATCTACTGTTACGAAGTTATCTGACTTTGTTGGGTTGAATTCACTGCGCCCCCATCAGTAAGCTTCGCCGAACCCTGCTTCCTTCAGCGGTGTGCGCCAAAATACCCCCGACGCAATACGGCTCTGATCAGCATGCAACAGCGAAATGTGCTCCTGCACTATCACATTTTCAAGAACGCGGGCACGACATTTGAGCGAGTGCTAGATGAGAACTACGGCGATGGCCACATCACCTTTGATGGTCCGTTCTCCTTCTCAGTGATTAATCAAGACCAGCTCAGCACGATTATTCAGAGGCACCCCAACGCGATAGCCTGCTCTTCCCATCAGATTCATCTGCCGCCACCCTCGGCAACACAATTTAGGCCCATTCCCGTGGTTTTTATTCGCAACCCGTTGCTGCGGATACGATCGGTGTTCCTGTTCGGCAAGCGCAGCGCTGAAAAAGTGCTCGAGAAGGTGGAACGGTCTGACCCTCTAGCAGGACTTGAAGAGTGGATCACCCAAAAACTCTCGGAAAATCTTCTGCAAATCTCCAACCTGCAAACCAGCATGCTAAGTCGCTGCTACAACCTGCCGCCAAAACTGGAGGGGCGGGAGGGGCGCGCGCATCTTGACCTACAGCTTGCGATCAATCACCTCAGCGTGGTGCCTTGCTTGGGCCGAGTGGAGTACTTCGATATCGATGTATCTAGTTTCACTGAGACGCTTTCTAGGTTTGACATACCCTTTTTCTACACAAAGCGACGGGCCGAGAACGTGAGCTCACCAGATTTTCAAAACACCGTTGAGGAACAGCTTCGGTCGATGGAGCGGAGTCTCTCCCCTGAAACATGGCAAAAGCTACATTGGCTGAATCACCAAGACCTCGCGCTTTACGAGATCGCGCACGAAATGGTGGAAAAGCGGCTAACCAACGGTTTCGAGATCCCTCTCGTCTAGCCAAGGCGCCAACACATGCCGCAACGCTTCCTCAGCGACCTCAGGGGTAAAGCGACTTGCGAGCGATGCGGCCCCTCTCTCTGACAAGGCCTGCCATAGCTCACGGTTGTTACACACTTTGGCAATGGAATCTGCAAAACCCTCAGGCGTCTCTGCGACCATGACCTCTCGTTCATGAGTCAAACCCATCCCCTCGACAGCGTCAGGAGACCCCACAACAGGGAGCCCATAACTCAGCGCTTGATTGACCTTGCCTTTAACCCCGGCCCCGTATCTGAGCGGGGCAATCGCTAGTTTGCAAGACTCATAGTAAGGCGTCAGATCCTCCACAAATCCCAACATCTTAAGTCCTTTGGACTCCCCGATTTTTTTCAGTCGATCGGGCATGCGGCTACCGATAATATAGGTCTCCAAATCGGGACACCGTTCAGATAGCAGTGGCCAAATTTCGTTCGCGTAATATTCCACCGCGTCGATATTAGGAGGGTGCTGGAAGCCACCAACAAACATCACACCATTGCGGTGATCAAAGCCGGGGCTGTCATGAGCAATCTCATGAATGTTGCTGATTACTGCGACCTTGGCATCGGGCTGCTCGTCGGCCAGCTCCGCGAGTTCGACCTCGCTGACGACAATTGTGAGATCAGATTTACTGATCACCTCACACTCCTCGCGGTGAGCCAGCTCGGCCATCTTCAACGTGGCCGGCGCCTGATCCAACTTATACTGACGCCGCAGCCTCAGATAGTGCAGGTCAATGGTGTCGAACCAAATCTGAGTGCTGGGATGGTGTTCCCTTAGCAGATCAACGTGTTGAATCGCGATGTAATGTCGACTGAGCGTGACAACGTCATAGTGCCCACCGTGGTCCCGTAAATACTCACCCATCGAATTGACGTGAGGGGCATGCAGTACCTCAATGCCCTCGTCGCGCAGTTGGCTTCCGTAGGGTTCATCCGCCAACAGGTTGTCAGCCGCGAAGGTCACTTTGCACCCAAGCTTCAAGAGCAGTCTGAGTAACCTCAGCGTGCGCAATGAACCAGAGTCCTGATCGGGCGTAATCACGCAGGCCTCCAGCCATAATATGCGCACCCGCGCGCCGCGATTGGCCTCTCGCAAGGGGCGCTCTCCATTTGGCGCATGCGAATTGAGCGCCCGGCGCCACTTTTGTGCGAAGGTCACTTGGTTACGGGCCTGATAGGCCTTGGCGCCCTCTGAAACGTCAGTGCCGTGGCTTACGCCCTCTAAGTGCAATACCTTGGCGGCCGGCTGATAGAGCACGCGTTTTCCCTGAAGCCTGATGGCAAAACAAAGATCAGTATCCTCGTAGTAGCAGGGCGCGAATCGCTCGTCGAATCCGCCCACCGTATCCCAGAGGGTCTTATCGACCATGAGGGCGGCCGCGGAGCAGTAATCCGCGTCGCGCACATAGTTGAACCTCGGCGCATCCGCATCCTCATCGCGCCCCCAATTCCAACCTGACCCGTCCTTCCAGATGATACCCCCAGCCTCCTGCAGGCGCCCATTTGGGTAGAGGAGTTTTGCACCGACCGCGCCAACTCCCTCAAAACGCTCGAACGTTTGCCACAGCGCATCAACCGCACCCTCCAGTACTATGGTGTCATTATTGAGAAGCAGGACGCGATCACCCGCGCTCCTCGACACCGCCGCGTTACAGTTCCGCAAAAAGCCCTGATTCTGTTCAGCGCGCCATACAGTCACACCCGTCAGATCAAACTGCGCTGGATCAAAGGGCGTTGCAAACGCATCGTCGGCCACCAGAACCTCGTAGGGCACCGATGGCGGAAACGACGCGATGGACTGCAGGCACTGCACCGTCACCTCATGTTGGCCATAACAGGGAATCACAATCGTTAACGCGGGCTCAGAGCAGGTCTCAAGGGCAAGCGGAAGCTGCAGAAGATCAGGCACGATCGATTCCTGCGAGTCATGTGTTGGTCGCTCCAATGCCTGCCGGTGTTGCAAGCGATGTAGGCGCCGTCCTATGGCGACACTCAACCCTCTCCAACTACCCATCGAGAAATGGTATCGACAGAACAGCAAAGCCTTTCTGATGAAGCGCACGACTTTAAGAACTAGTCGGATGAAGAGCTTGATACGGTGCAGCACCCACCTCACGGGAGCCATCATGCGCCACAGTGTGCTGCCCTCGAGCTCACGAACACGAGCCAACCAAACCTCCGATTCAGCGGCGAGCCTGGCGATCTGCCCTTGCAAATGTTTTACGTCATGCTCTTTTGCTGTCTGCAACGCCGCAATTTCGGATTTAAGGTGGTTTTCCTCGCGCTGGCTCGCATCTCTTACTTCGTGGATCACTGACTCAAGATGGGCCACTTGCTCAGCCCTGACTTGAAGGTGAGCTGTCTGCTGCGCCACGGTGTGGAAGCTGTGTTTAACCTGCCTGCGCAGCTCCGCCTGGTGCTCATCAGTGCGCTGCACCAGTGCGGCGTCCAACAGTTCCTCGATGGGCGGGGCAGGAATCCCCCTGGGTGCATCGGCCTTGTCCATCTCACTCAATGTAGCTGCCAGAATATCCAGATCCGCATGGACAGACGGTGATAAAGGCGCGAGGTAATGTGCGAGATACGCATCCTCAGGCGTATCACCAGTATCTGTTCTGGCTTTCGCTGAGATCACAGTGTCATAGGCGGGTTGTTGCGCCATGATGAGATCAAGTGTGGCCTGTGCGGTTGCGTCCGCAGGTAATAAATGCGCTCTTGCGATATTTTCGAGGCGCTCCTCAAAGGCGCCCAGCGACTTCGCGATAATCGGCAGCCCCGTCGCGAGGCACGAGGACAAGGTGTAACTAAAAGTCTCTGGAATTTGAGGCAGGAACAAAAAGCAGTCCGGCCGCTCTCTGACGAAAATATGGGGCAGCGCCCCGCGGGAATATGGCCCGGTAACAGCGGCCCTGCAGCCAGCGTAGAGCGGCCGTGTCGTAAAACCGATGACCACGAAGTCTACTGGCAGCTCGTGTGATTCTGCCTGCCTGATCACCGCCTCCACCGAATCGACCCCCTTGATCGGCGACAGCCCGCCGACAATCGCAACCTTGAGTCGGGAGCGGGTTTGCTCCGAATAGCCCGAAGGCATCCCGTAGCGAGGTTCAGGGTGGGCCAATACCTCTGGCGAGACGGTAGGAAAGTATTCGCCGATGATCCGTGCAACATAGTGGGTGGGACAAATAACCCTCTCCGCGCTTGCAAAGTGCGAGGAAAACAGGCTTCGCCAGGCACTGATGTCCAGCCCTAAATGATTGGGCCGCTCTGCTATGCAGCGATTGCAGTCTTTTTCAGGCGGTCTGCCGCAATAACGACCCGAAAGCTCCTGAAAATGAAACTGGGGGCAAACCGAAACAAAATCATGGACGCTGACGTCGTACGGGAGCCCCAGTTCATCGGGCAGTGACAACACCCAGCCAGATACCCCGGCATAGTGATGAAAATGCATCCGTTGGATTCGGGCTGCATCGAGAAAACGACAGATGAGTCCCGGGGCCACGTCAGCTTTGATCAGCTTGCGAAACGCGCCCTCACCCCCGATGCGCTCCAACCGATAGCCGTCCTCACCCCAGGGTCTGAGCACCAAATGGAGCGAATTGTCTTTTGCGGCGCAGGCCGTTGCCAGATCTCTGACGTGCTGCTCCACACCGCCACCCATGTTGTGGGTGACATGCAATATCCTCGGCGCGTCAGCCAGGCCAAGCAGCTCCACATCGCAGCGAATGCGGGCGTCCAACGCGGCGTCTTCTCTGATCCAGTCTTGCACAAGGTCAGGAAATTGGGGGTAGCGATCATCGATAATCTGCTGGGCCTTGGCTTTCAGCTGCTCTGATTCGTAGCCGAACGACGTGCCGCCCGCGTGATAAACAAACACGTCACAGGCGAGCAGGTGCCGCCAGCCATTGGCGGCAGTGGCCATGCAGAACTCCACCTCCTCTCCGTAGCCTCGCCCGAAGCGCTCGTCGAATCCGCCGACTTCTTGCCACGCAGCGCGGGAGACCCACATGCAGAATCCAACAGCCGTCGGCAGGGGCACCGACTCGCCCGCATTGGCAATCGACATGGCGTCGTCAATTTGAGCAACCCGAATATCCTCACGCGTTTCTCGTCTTGCACCCCCCCGTGGGTAGCTGGCAATCGTGGCATTGTTCGAGAACGGCGTGATGCTAGCGACGTCGCTGGCAATGGCCGCATGCGCGACCATCCGGTCTAACCAGTTGCCATGAACTTCCGTATCCGCGTTGAGCAAAATGAAATCGTTGTCAGGCCGCAGGGCAGCCGCGCGATTGCAGCTTTTGAGGAAGCCCAGATTCTCATCATTCTGCAATAGCGTAATGCGAGATTCGCGCTCGAGACCCCTTAAAAGCGATTCAATGGCGGGCTCCGGGGAGCAATCGTTGATAACGATCACCTCACCCTGCGATTCGCTACTCGACGAGAGCAGTGACTCAAGACACGACCTGACCTCGGCAAGGCCTGAGTAAACAGGGATAATAATATCTACCACCCGTGTCGAGGCGGCAGACGACCCTGATCTGCGCGAATTGCTCAACGTTGAACCATCCATCCGCTAGAGAGATTCAACTGATCAGTCAAAGATCAACATCTCCGAGATCCCCCAGAAAATCACTTGGGGAAGGCATAGTCTGCGAAGATATCGCGAAGCGCGGTCTTCTGGATTTTACCGGTGGCCGTGTGGGGCATCTCGTCTATAAACTGTACATCGTCAGGAATCCACCACTTGGCGATCTTGCCGTCGAGGTAGGATTTCAATTCGTCTGGCGAGGGTTCCTCACCGGGTGCTTTAACCACAATCAACAAGGGCCGCTCACCCCATTTTTCATGTAGTCGACCAATCACCGCGGCCTCCGCCACCTTGGGGTGTCCGGTGGCGACATTTTCCACTTCGATAGAGGAAATCCACTCACCTCCGGATTTAATGACGTCCTTGGTGCGATCCGTGATCGACACAAAGCCTTCCGGCGTGACCGTGGCCACATCGCCGGTCTCGAACCAGCCCTCCTCGGCATGTGCGTCCGAACCATCGAGCTTGAAATAGTTTGAGCAGATCCAGGGCCCCCGAACTTTCAGCGCACCAAATGCCTCGCCATTCCATGGGAGCTCTTTGTTATCGTCATCGGTGATTTTAATTTCCACACCCCAGATGGGCGTTCCCACGTTAGTGCGTATCTCGGCAAACTGCTCAGGGCTGTAAAGCTCACGGTGACCGCCTGCATGGTTAGTGGTGCCCAGCGGGCTCATCTCGGTCATACCCCAGGCATGCCGCGTATCCACACCGTAGGTATCAAATTCTTCCATCACCGATAGGGGGCAGGCCGAGCCGCCGACCACCACTCGCGTCAGGCTCTCTATCCGCTCACCGGACTCGCGAAGGTGCGCCAGCAAATTCAGCCAGACCGTCGGCACGCCGGCGGACATGGTCACACCCTCCTCATTAATGAGCGCCGCCAAGGTTGGACCATCACCCATCTTGTTACCGGGCATCACCATCTTGGCGCCGGCCACCGGGCAGGCGTAGGGGTTTCCCCAGGCATTGACGTGGAACATCGGCACAATCGGCAGCATCACATCGCCGCTGGAGATGTTCATGGCATCGGGGATCAAGGTGGCGTAGGTGTGGAGCACGGTGGAGCGATGGCTGTAGAGCACGCCTTTCGGGTTACCCGTGGTGCCGGAGGTGTAGCACAGCGAGCAGGCCGCCTGCTCGTCCAGCTCAGGCCACTCAAACTCAGCGCTTTGCGCGGCCATGATCTCTTCATAGCAAAGCACATCGGCGCGATCGGTCTCCGGCATGTGCTCGCGGGTGGTCATGATGACCCAGCCCTCAACGCCCGTGCATTCTGCTGCAATCCCCTCGATTAGCGGCAAGAAGTCAGGGTCAAGGAAGACGTAGCGATCTTCAGCGTGGTTAATGATGTAGACGATTTGTTCTGGGAACAGTCGCGGGTTGATCGTGTGACAAACGAAGCCCGAACACGCTGAGCCGTAGTAGGTCTCCATGTGACGGTAGTCATTCCAAGCCAGCGTGGCGATACGGTCGCCCGACTTTAGGTCCCAGGCTTGCATAGCATTGGCCAGCTGTCGCGCCCGCGCAAAACAGTCGCGATAGGTGTAGCGGTGGCGAGGATTGTCCCGCGTGATCGAGACGATCTCCTTGTGTCCATGCACCCGCTCAGCGTGTCGTACGATCGAGGTGATCGTGAGCGGAACATCCATCATCAAACCATTCATGGCCGTTAATTCTCCTTGGTCTTCGTGCGGGGAATGTACCGATTTGCGGCGGGGGTCAGCAACCCGGAATCGCGTCCGCGTTTAAGCAACCAGCGCCCAGTGCTCGACGCCCTCAACGCTGGACTTCAACGTTCGCCCCTCGTCCTCCAGCTTTATCAAATGCGCCAGCAGGGACAGCTTGGCCCATTCATGCATTACGGGGTCCACATCGTCGTACACCGTCACCACCAACCCATCGAGCGATCGGGGTACTGAGTCCAGTGCCGAGGCGACCTTGGCTTCTCGCATAAGCCGGTGCCGAACGAGCTTTTCTACCTCACCACGACAATCCAGAATCAATTCGCCGTGGCCGGGCGCCACCACTTTGACGTCGTAGTCGAGCAGTCTTCTGAGTGAAGCGATGTAGTCGGCCATATTGCCGCCCGGCGGCACAATCACCACCGTGGAACCATTCATGATGTGGTCGCCCGCAAACACCATGCCCTCCTCCTCAAGGAGAAAGCAGACATGGTTATCAACATGGCCGGGCGTGCGAATCGCGCGAAGCGTCCACCCGTCACCGGAGATGCAGTCATCGTCCTCGATCTGTGCCGCCGGCTGAAAAGTCAGGTCCTGGTGCTGGTCATCTGCCGTCACTCGGCCAATCAGTGTGGCGCCGGTCGCCTCTGCCAGACGCGCCGCCGCCGGGGAGTGGTCAGGGTGCGTGTGGGTGCAGGCGATAAATTTCAAGTGATCACCCACGCAATCGAGAATGGCCTCGACGTGGGAGGGCTCAGCGGGCCCAGGATCCACCACTACCAAATCGGTTTCACCCACAACATAGGTATTCGTGCCGGGACCGGTCATGGGTCCAGGATTCGGCGCCACGATGCGGCGCACCCGCGCCGACAGTGACCGGACTTCTCCGTGGGGCTGCATCACTCCACCAGCTGAGGGATCGCGACTTCCGGGTCGACGTCAGCGTCGTAATCCACGCCGTCCACGCCAAAGCCGAATAGCTGAAGGAACTCCTGACGGTAGCCCTCAAAATCGGCAAGGGTTTTCAGGTTGTCGGTGTCGATCTGCTCCCAGATGCCCGCGACTTCCGCCTGCACCTCGGGGTCGAGCTCGAGTTGGTCCACGCGGAGCCGCCCGGCCTCATCCAACTCTCCATCCCCATAGAGTCTTTCACGGAACAATCGGTCGATCTGCTCTATACACCCTTCGTGAACGCCGCGCGCCTTCATCACCTTGAACAGAATCGCCAAATAAATGGGCATCGCGGGTATCGCGGCTGACGCCTGTGTGACCACCGCTTTCAATACCGACACGCGGGCGTCGCCACCCAGCGGTGCCAGCTGCCCGCGAATACCTTCCACGCGATGATCTAGATCTTTCTTAGCCGCGCCGATTGTGCCGTGCCAGTAGATATCCCAGGTGATCTTCTCGCCAATGTAAGTGTAGGCAGTGGTCTTGGCGCCCTCGGCCAACACGCCTGCCTCGGCCAGCGCGGTGATCCACATCTCCCAGTCCTCACCACCCATGACCGCCACAGTGTGGTCGATCTCATCCTGCGTCGCAGGTTCGAGGTGAAAATCCTGAATGGCTTCCTTATCAGTGTTCACACCCTTCTGGGTCGTGGCCTGGCCAATCGGCTTCAGCGTCGAAGTGAACACTTCGCCGGTTTTGGGATGCGTGCGCCGCGGCGCAGCCAGACTATAGACCACGAGATCCACCTGACCCAGATCTGCCTTGATAAGGTCGATTACCCGGATCTTCATTTCATCCGAGAACGCATCGCCGTTTAGGCTCTTGGCATAGAGACCCGCCTCCTCTGCCAGTTGGTGGAAGCCCGCGGAGTTGTACCAGCCGGCGGTACCGGGCTTACGATCCGTTCCCGGCTTCTCGAAGAAAACGCCTATAGTCGATGCGCCAGCGCCAAAAGCTGCGGTTATCCGAGATGCGAGCCCGTAACCTGTAGAGGCGCCCAACACCAGCACGCGCTTGGGGCTATCGGCGATATCGCCCTTGCTGCGAACATGCTCCGCCTGACGCCGCACATTCTCAAAACACCCCATTGGGTGAGTGGTCGTGCATAAAAAGCCGCGAACTTTGGGCTGAATCACCATGGCAGGAGCTCCAGAAAAACGAGCGCGAAGTCTAGCATGCAGAGGGTATTTCGTAGCACACTCGCCGGCGCGCGCAGCACCAAGGCTCTGCACTGCCCGCGCCATCACAGTGTGCCGGATCAGAGAATCTGGTGCCGCAAAAATTGCTCTGGGAGACAACAATGCAAATCGAAACCGCCATCCTTGCACCCGCCGCCGTTCTTGCCGGCTGGACCATGATTGTTTTTCTCTGGCTCATCGCCAGACGCATGCCCGCCTTTGCTGCAGCAGGCATCAAAGTCGGCTCCATGCCTGCCGGTGCAAGAGGCGTTGATACAGAGGCGCAGCTCTCTAGCAAGGCCAACTGGATCTCGCATAACTACACCCACCTGATGGAGCAACCCACCGTCTTTTATCCCGTTGTAATAATGCTCGCGTTAATGGGTGACAATTCCGCACTCAGTGTGAATCTCGCCTGGGGCTATGGCGGCATTCGGGTGCTGCACAGCCTGTGGCAAGTTAATGTTAATACGATTTCGGTGCGCTTTGCCCTGTTTGCATTATCAAGCCTGTGCTTGATTACCCTCGCGGCAAGGGCCGTGATGCAGGCGCTATGAGGATCGCGGGGCGCGACCCAGCGCCCCTTTTTCGCTCACTGGATCCAACCATCCAGATCCTCGGGCGTATCGATATCGGCTAAGTAATGGAGGTTGTCTGTCTGCCACTCCAGTAGCCAATCCGAGCGCTGGTGACGCCATGCGCCGCTCCCAAAATCGCCCTCGCCCTGCACTATTTGTGAAGCAATCCGCCTGCTGAACAACACGGGGTTGCCGGGGCGCGTGCCGACCATGGGCCCGACAAACTCAATCCCGGGGTCTGCGTGTTTGTAAGAACCAATCAGGGCAACCAAATCCCCCCGTGTCAGTGCCGGCATGTCGACAGGTAGCACCATCACGGCGTCGACTTCTTGCGAAAGGCTTGCTACACCGAGCCGCAAAGAATCCGCCTGGGCGTGATCCGCCATCGGCTGCGTCACCTCAACAAGACGGTCGTCGTCGAATAACCGCTCCGCCTGAGCCATGAGTGGTGACACTTCCGAATGATAGTGACCTGTTACCACGGCCACCTCATCGACACCTACTTCGCTCAAGATTCGCAGACCCCGGAGAAGCAGCGGCTCCCCCGCAATCTCAATCGCCCCTTTTGCGCGACCTCCCAATCGCGCGCCCTTTCCAGCCGCAAGTAGAACCGCACCAATGTTCAATCGCGCGGTCTTGCAGTCGCCGGGCTCGCAGCAGGCTTCCTCTGTCACTGTCGTACCTCGATCATTTCGTCGTCATCGATCTGATCATCAATGGTTGGCAGGCACACTGTGCGAGTCAATTCCAGTTTGCATATGAATGATCGCAGCACCGGCCCCGTGGCGGGGTCACATCACCATGCGCTTTACGTCGCCCAGCAAACTGGTGAGCTCGGTCAGGAAACGCCCGCCATCACCGCCGTTCACAACCCGATGATCGTAGGACAACGCGAGGGGCAATAGCGTTTGCGGTCGGAACACCTCGCCATCCCAGACCGGCTGCACGGCAGCGCGGCCCACGCCAAGGATCGCCACCTCCGGCGCATTGATAATCGGGGTGAAGCCCCGTCCGCCGATGGCGCCGAGACTACTCACAGTGAACACCCCGCCCTGCATATCATCAGGTCTGAGTTGTTTCGCGCGCGCCCGCTCCGCATAGGCCGCGGTCTCGGCTGCCAGTTCCCAGATCGACTTTTTATCGACATCGCGCAGCACCGGTACCATCAGTCCCGCCGGCGTATCGACCGCCATGCCGATGTGGCAGTAGTGCTTCACGACTAACGTTTCACCGCCATCGGCTACAGAGGACTTCAGTTTCGGATGCTCGCGCAGCGCGACGGCACAGGCTTTCAAAATGAAGGGCAAGGGTGTGAGTCGCACGCCCCGATCCGCTGCCTCGTTTTTCAGCTCTTTGCGGAAGCGCTCCATATCGCTGATATCTGCGTCATCGAACTGGGTCACATGCGGGATATTCAGCCAGGAGCGCACCATGTTATTGGCGGTGACCTTATCGATCCGGCTGCGGGTAGTTTTCTCAATCGCACCAAAGCGCGCGTAGTCCTGCTCGGGAATCGCCGGTAAGGCTGCCCCACCTGACGAGGGCTCGGCGGCGAGGGCCTGCGCCACATGCTGCTGCAGGTCTTCCTTGAGGATCCTCCCCCGGGCGCCTGTGCCCTTCACCTGCGAGAGCGTCACACCGAATTCACGGGCGAGCTTGCGCACTGCGGGGCCTGCATACACGGTGTCAGGATCTGACGACGCAGCGGCGCTTTCTAAACGTTCTACACCTTCTGCACCATCGACACCTTCTGCACCGCGCGGCGCGGATGACGCAGCTACCGCCCGAGTCTCCAGAAGTGTGGCGTCGTCTTCGGAGACAGCCGCGGTCTCTGACGTGGCTTTCGCATTCCCCTCACCCTCTGCGCCCGTAGGCTGTGACTCAGGTTGCGCCACGCTGGTGCCACTATCAGATGGGATTGAAGTCGCCGGGGCACCATCGATTGCCAGCTTGGCAATCACCGCACCCTCCTTCACCGTTGTGCCCGCTTCCAGCAGCCATGCCGTCAAGGTACCGGCGGCCGGAGCAGGGATCTCCATCGACGCCTTGTCGGATTCGAGCAACACCAGCGAGTCGCCCTCTCCAACCTGACCACCGACAGGGACCAGCATTTCGACCAGGTCTGCGCCCTCGTCGCTCCCGAGATCGGGAATCACGACATCGATTACCGTGGCGCTATCTGTATGCTCGGTCACCGATCCCGATGCTGATGCGTCGGAGGCATGACTGTCACTGTTCCGCGTGGCGCCATCCGTCACCGCCGATGCTGTCGTGACATGCTCTGAAGTGCCCTGAGCATCTTGCGAGGACGCATCAAGGACCTCCCAGTCTGTATTGTCTGGTTCAGCGTCAGCGCCCTGGCTACCGGACGCCATGGCCAACGCCAAAATCACGTCGCCCTCGGATACCGAGTCACCCACAGCCACGCGCAATTCGCTGACAACCCCAGCGATGGGCGCGGGAATTTCCATGGAGGCCTTATCGGATTCAACCACCACCAAACTCTGCTCGACGTCGATGGTCTCGCCCGGCGACACTAATACCTCGACCACCTCGGCTCCCTCTGCACCACCGATATCCGGGACTTTGATCAGTTCGTCTGTCATATCCGATCTCCTGTCCTGCGCTCAGAGGCGCGTCGGGTTGGGTTTGTCGGTGTTGATCTCCAGTTCAGAGATCGCCCGCTCCACGGTGCTGACATCCAGCTCACCCTCGTCCACCAGCGCGGTCAGCGTAGCCAGCACAATATGCTCTCGACTCACCTCGAAGTGCTGCCGCAACTGCCGGCGGGTGTCACTGCGACCAAAACCATCCGTGCCCAGCACCGTGAAGTGGCCGGGGATAAATTCTCGGAGCTGATCGGTGTGGGCCTTCTGGTAGTCGGTCGCGGCGATGAATGGCCCTTTAGTCTCGGAGAGCTGCGCGGTGAGGTACGGCGCCCGCGGCGCCTCAGTCGGATGCAATCGATTCCAACGCACGGCGTCGTTACCGTCGCGGGCCAGTTCGTTCACGCTCGTGAGGCTCCAGATATCTGCGGCGACGCCGAAATCGCGCTCGAGCATGTCAGCCGCCGCTTCCACCTCGCGCAGAATCGCCCCCGCGCCCAATAACTGGACGCTGGGTCCCGTCGCGGCACTGGAGCGCAGCCGATATACGCCGCGGACAATGCCCTCCTCGACACCTTCGGGCATGTCGGGGTGCACATAATTCTCGTTCATCGTCGTGATGTAATAGAAGCAGTTCTCGCCCTCCTCAAACATCCGACGCATGCCGTCCTGAATAATGACCGCCAGTTCATAGGCATAGGCGGGGTCGTAGCTAATGCAGTTGGGTATCGTCGAAGCAATGAGGTGACTGTGGCCGTCCTGATGCTGCAAGCCTTCGCCATTCAGCGTGGTGCGCCCTGCGGTGGCGCCGATCAAAAACCCACGGGCCTGGCTGTCGCCCGCCGCCCAGGCAAGGTCGCCAATGCGCTGAAAGCCGAACATCGAATAAAAGATATAAAAGGGCACCATGGGAAAATCGGAGACGCTGTAGGAGGTCGCAGCAGCCAGCCACGCCGAAAACGCACCCGCCTCGTTAATACCCTCCTCGAGAATCTGCCCGGTCTCGGCCTCTTTGTAATAAAGGATGCCGCCTGAATCATGAGGGGTGTAACGCTGCCCCACTGAGGAATAAATCCCCATCTGTCGGAACATGCCCTCCATACCAAAGGTGCGTGCCTCATCCGGCACAATCGGGACCACGCGCTCGCCAAGAGCTTTGTCTTTCAATAGCGTCGACAGGATGCGCACGAAGGCCATCGTGGTGCTGATCTGGCGCTTGCCCGAGGTCTTCAGCTGCCCGGCGAATGCGCTGCGGGGCGGTGCCGGGAGCGCATACGAGGTTTTCCGGCGCGCGGGGATATGGCCACCCAATTCAGCCCGCCGCTCTCGCATGTAACGCATCTCCGGGCTGTCCTCGGGTGGTCTATAAAAAGGCACTTGCTTGAGATCTTTGTCGCTGATCGGCACACCAAAGCGATCGCGGAACGCCTGCAGGCTTTTCATGTCCAGCTTCTTCAGCGAGTGGGTTTCATTGCTGGCCTCACCGGCCTCACTCGTACCGTAACCCTTCACGGTCATCGCCAGAATGACCGTGGGGCGTTCCAACTCCTCGCAGGCGGCCGCGTAGGCTGCATAGACCTTGTAAGGGTCGTGACCACCGCGATTGAGATACATGATGTCGTCGTCGCTCAGATCCTTCACCAGTTCCAGCGTCTCAGGATACTTCCCGAAGAAGTGCTCCCGAGTGTAGGCACCGCCATTGAATTTACAGTTCTGTAACTCGCCGTCACATACATCGTCCATGATCTTTTGCAGCAGGCCAGTCTGATCCCGCTCGATCAGAGGGTCCCACTTGCGACCCCACACCACCTTGATGACGTGCCAACCCGCACCGCGAAAAACCCCCTCCAGCTCCTGAATGATCTTGCCATTACCCCGAACCGGCCCATCGAGGCGCTGCAGGTTACAGTTGATCACGAAGTGGAGATTGCCCA
>CAJXDE010000003.1 GCA_913052635.1 uncultured Halieaceae bacterium | reverse complement strand
TGCCGGCTGACACCCCACCGCTCTCTCACGATCACATCGATGTGGTGTTGGATGATGGTCGCTGCCTCAGGTACCACGATCCTAGGCGATTTGGCAGTTTCCACTGGCTTGAGTCACAGCATCACCCGCTGTTGGATCATTTGGGTCCTGAGCCAATGTCAGACACCTTCAATGGGGCCTATCTCTATCAGCGATCGCGCGGGCGCCGGATTCCCGTGAAGCAGTTCATCATGGACGGCAAGGTGGTGGTGGGGGTCGGCAATATCTACGCCAGTGAGGCACTTTTCATGGCGGGTATTCATCCCGCGCGAGGAGCCGGCCGCATCGCGGCGGCGCGTTATGATCAGTTAGCGAGCACCATCAAGCAGGTGTTGGGTGACGCGATCGAGCAGGGCGGCACGACACTCAGGGATTTTGTCGGGGGCGATGGGTCTCCCGGATATTTTGCGCAGCAGCTGAGGGTATACGGCCGCGACGGCCAGCCTTGCCGAGTGTGTCAGACCCAATTGAAGGAAATCAGGCAGGGAGGACGCACTACGGTGCTGTGCCCTCAGTGTCAGCGCTAATCGTGAGTGCGCATCGCGCTATCGCCCGCTGAGCCCCGAATATTCGGCGCTGATTTACCCCAGCTTGCTCTGCAGAGCTTCCGCCACGTTTGCTGGCACGAAGCCGCTGACATCGCCGCCCAAACCGGCAATTTCTTTCACCAATGAGGAAGAGATGTATGACAGCTCGGCGCTGGGTGTCAAAAAAACACTTTCGAATTCAGGGTCCATGGCGCGATTCATGTTCGCCAGTTGAAATTCATATTCAAAGTCAGCGACGGCACGCAGACCTCTGAGCACACAGTGGGAGTCCTGTGCGGTGACGAAGTCAATGAGCAGTCCGTCAAAGGGCAGGACCTCGGCAGCGGGCACGTGTTGCAGACAGGCCTTTGCCAGTTCGACCCGGGCATCTGTGGAAAAAAGGGGAGCTTTTTTCTCACTGGTAGCAACGGCCACCACAACACGCTCGAAAAGCTTCGCGGCGCGCTCTACCAGATCAATATGGCCATTGGTGATGGGGTCGAAGGTCCCCGGGTACACCACGGTATGGGTCAACACGAGATATGTCCTCCAGTGATGTCATTGAGCCTACACAAGTCTCGTTAGCTGAACAAACGCACGGGCTATGCGCCTTATCGCGGAGACAGCAGTCGGTAACAGACATCTCCCGCGGTTTTTTCGCGCAACACGTCATAGAGTCTCTCTGGGACAGCCTCGGGCTGTGAGCGCGATGTCTCGAAATAAACCCGGCTGGCTTCAGCCAGTCGCGCGCTATCTGCCAATAATGTCAGGGTCGACTCGCCGAGGCGCGCATCGAAAGGGGGGTCTACAAATACAATGTCCCATGTGTCCTTGGTCTGGCGCAGATAGCGCTCTGCCATGTCTCCGCTCACAGTGCTGTACTCGCTGGCGTCGAGGGTGTTGAGGTGGTGGCCAACGGCAGTGATGGCTTCCCGGTCTGCATCCACAAAGTCACAGTGCGCAGCGCCGCGGGACAGTGCTTCGATACCCAGCGCGCCCGAACCGGCGAACAGGTCGAGACACTTTGCAGTCTGAAGATGGGGCCCCAGCCAGTTAAAAAGGGTCTCTCTGATCCGGTCTCCCGTGGGTCGTAGTCCCGGTCGATCCGGAAACGGGAGCTTCCGCCCACGCCACTGCCCACCAATGATTCGGAGCTGAAAGGTAGCCTGTTTCGCGCCGCGCTGCATGCTGGCTCCTGTTTTTCTGGGTGCTAGACTGCATGTGAATCAACGGAGCGTCCGTGTTTTGCCACGCCCAACCGAGTCAGAGTGATCATGAAGCTATTCAAACGCCGCGCCAAGCCTGACGAGATCAAAACCGAGGCACTCACTGACAGCGATTCCTCGGATACCCAAACATCCACTGACAATGCTGATTCGGGCTCCGAGCAGGCCACGGACGCTTCGTCTGCATCGACAGGCGAAGCGGGGGGGGCTGCTGCGTCAGATACAGGCTCGAGTATTTTTGAGCGGTTGCGAAGCGGGCTAAGTCGCAGTCGAGGTCAACTGTCTGAAGGGCTTGCCAGTCTCGTGCTGGGTAAGAAGCAATTGGACCCGGCACTCTTGGAGGCGCTTGAGGAACAGCTGATCATGGCCGACCTGGGGCTCGAGGCCACTGATCGGGTGCTGGAGTCACTTCGCCTGCGACTGGGCCGCAGTGAGCTGTCTGCGGAAGAGACGGTCATATCGGCCTTGAAGAAGACGCTCACCGAGCTATTGGCCGATCAGGAATCTCCCCTCAGCATCAAGGAGCATCGGCCTTTTGTGATTCTGGTGGTGGGCGTGAACGGCGCTGGAAAGACCACGACTATTGGAAAGTTGGCGCACCGCTTCAAGCAACAGGGGCACAGCGTAATGCTGGCTGCCGGCGACACCTTTCGGGCGGCAGCGGTAGAGCAGTTGCAGGCCTGGGGCGAGCGTAATGATGTGCCGGTGATTGCCCAGCACACAGGCGCTGATAGCGCTTCAGTGTTGTTTGATGCGTTGCAGGCGGCGGCCGCTCGTGACGTGGATGTTCTGATCGCGGACACTGCGGGGCGGCTTCAGAACAAGTCCCACTTGATGGATGAGCTCAGTAAGGTCGTGCGGGTAATGCGCAAGCAGAACGAGACTGTGCCTCATGAAACGCTGTTGGTGCTCGATGCGGGCACTGGCCAGAACGCGGTCTCCCAGGCGGTGGAATTTGACCAGGCCGTCGGTGTCACGGGCGTCGCAGTGACCAAGCTCGACGGCACCGCTCGAGGCGGCGTGCTGTTCGCCATTGCACACAAGCTGAAGCGTCCAATACGGTTTATTGGCGTGGGTGAGCAAGCCGAAGATCTCCGTGACTTCAGTGCCCGGGACTTTGTCGATGCGCTATTGGATGATGGCTAGGGTTGTGCGGCAGTGATTGAGTTTGAGCGAGTGAGCCGCTGTTTTGGTGATCAGGACGCACTGCGCAATCTCAATTTGACGATCGAGCAGGGAGAAATGGCCTTTCTGACCGGTCACTCGGGTGCGGGTAAGAGCACCTTGCTGCGCCTTCTATTATTACTAGATCGACCCAGTAGCGGAGACATCCGCGTGAATGGTGAGCCGACCAGCAAGATCCGGTCGCGCATGGTGCCGCGTTATCGCCGACGTTTTGGGGTGGTGTTCCAGGACCACAGGTTGCTCTTTGATCGCAGTGTGCACGACAATGTGGCGCTGCCTTTGGTCATGGCGGGATTCTCCCCAACCGACGCCGCCCGCCGGGTGAGAGCCGCACTAGACAAGGTGGGTCTGTTGCCCCACGAGCGGACGAATCCCGCTGTGTTGTCGGGGGGTGAGCAGCAACGGGTAGGTATTGCGCGGGCGGTCGTCGCAAGGCCCGAATTTCTCATCGCCGATGAGCCCACGGGTAATCTGGATCCCCAACTGTCCTCCGAGATCATGTCGTTATTCGAGGCATTCAATCAGGTGGGCGTGACGGTGCTGGTGGCGACCCACGATTTGCCGCTGATTTCCCGGTTCCGGCATCGGATCATTACGCTGCATGAAGGGCGTCTTGCTGGCGCGCCGGTTGAATGAGTTCTTCAGCGCGGCAGACCAGAGAAGAATGGAGTCGAATAGCGGCTTGGCGCTCGCAGCATCGGGCTGCGGCCACCCGTAGCTGGCAAAAATTAATGGCCAGGCCCCTCGCAACAGGCATGGTCTGGCTCGCTGTGGCGATCTCCCTGGCGCTGCCGGGCGCTATGCTGCTGACACTCGATAATTTGAGACCACTGGTGCCCGATCTGGAGCGACCGGCACAGGTATCGGTCATGCTGGGCGGGGAGCTCAACCTCGAGCAGGCCGAGGCGCTGCAGCGCGAGTTGGTGACATGGGCTAGCGTCGAAGACACGACCCTGGTGCGTCGAGACGAGGCGCTAGCTGTATTTGGCGAGCAAACCGGATTGTCAGCGGTGTTGACGTCACTGGATCATAATCCACTGCCCCACGCGCTATTGGTATCGCCCACTGCACCCCGCACCGACACGGCCCTGAGCCAGTTGGTTGAAGCGATCGGTGCCCTGTCAGGCGTGGACAGGGTCATTGTCGACAGCCAGTGGATGAGCCGCCTCGATCAGGCCCTGCTCGCGACAGAGCGCTGGGGCCTCGCTTTGGGGGCTGCCATGGTGCTGGGTGCGATCCTTGCGTTGGCTAATACCCTGCATTTGGCGATTGATGCCCGGCGGGAGGAGATTTTGGTGGTGCGAGTGATCGGCGGCTCCCCGGGTTTTATCCGCAGGCCTTTTTTGTATACGGGCTTGTATTTTGGTGCAGGCGGCGGGGTACTTGCCGGCCTGATGTTGTGGGTGTTAAGCCTTTGGATTGCAGGCCCGGTCAACGCATTATTTGTCCTTTACGGCAGTCCTGGCGAGATTCAGGGCCCGGGCGTCGGGTACGTGTTAGCGCTGATCGCGCTTGGCGCGGGCCTGGGGTGGCTGACCTCTTGGGTCGCTTCAGCATGCTATTTCAACCGCCTTGCCGCGCATTGAGTGCCGCTAACTCCCTGAAAAACGGTATTTTTCAGGGTTTAGCACTCTGCATGGGAGAGTGCTAAAATACGCGGCCATGAGCCTTTTGGAGGCGGCTGACATGACCGATACAACGCGTACACTGGCGCTGCCTAACAGCGCGGTGCTGAATATGGCGCCCGGCGCCAACTTGTCCGCCTATGTTCAGGCGGTGAGCAGTATTGCCTTGCTGTCCGCTGAGCGGGAGCGCGAGCTGGCAGAGCGCCTGTTTTATGAGGAGTGCGTTGATTCGGCGAGAGAGCTGGTGCTCGCGCATCTTCGCTTCGTCGTACACATTGCCCGCAGTTATTCCGGTTACGGTCTGGCTGAAGCTGATCTGATCCAAGAGGGCAACGTTGGCCTCATGAAGGCGGTAAAGCGTTTTGACCCCAACAAAGGCGTGCGGCTGGTGTCTTTTGCAGTTCACTGGATCAAGGCCGAGATGCATGAGTATATTCTCCGCAACTGGCGCATTGTCAAAGTGGCGACGACCAAGGCCCAGCGAAAACTGTTTTTTAATCTGCGCAGTCAGAAAAAAGCGCTGGGGTGGCTGTCAGCTGAGGAGACCCGTGCTGTTGCCGCTGACCTTGGCGTTGATGAGGCAGAGGTCACGCGCATGGAGGGACGTCTGGCCGGTCGGGATGTAGCCTTCGATGCGCCGACCGACAGTGACGAAGACGATGCCTGGCAGGCACCGCAATATTTTCTGACGGACGGTCAGGCGGATCCCGGTCAGCTGGTCGAGGCGGAGGACTTCGCAGAGGACAGCTCGGCGCGACTGCAGCTTGCGCTTACAGAGCTGGATGGTCGAAGCCGCGATATTCTCGAACGTCGCTGGCTGGCAGAAGACAAGCCCACGCTACACGAACTGGCGGCGGAGTATGAAGTGTCGGCAGAACGCATTCGGCAACTGGAATCCAATGCGATGAAAAAACTGCGCGCCGCCATGGTCGCATAGCGACGGCCTGAAAAATTCATCTCATTTCAACCTGACGTTGTGGGAGCCCCCGCTGACCCACCGTATTCGCAGTTTTGTGATGCGCGCTGGCAGGATGACACCTGCTCAGGAGCGTGGCTGGCAAGATGGATTTCCGCGCTTTGGCCTCACGCTACAAGCAGGGCAACTCGACTGGGATCAAGCCTTTGGCTTTGCGGGTCGACGCATTGTTGAGATTGGGTTTGGTATGGGTGATAGCCTGCTGAGGATGGTACAAGCCGATCCCGCCGCTCAGTTCATCGGCATAGAAGTCCATCGGCCCGGTGTCGGCAGACTGTTATCTCAGCTGCTTGCAGCTGAAACCGGAAACCTGCGCGTTTATGCCGAGGATGCTGTGGAAGTGGTGGAGCAGTGCCTGGCACCCAATACAGTGGACGCTATTAATATTTTTTTCCCCGACCCCTGGCATAAAAAACGTCACCATAAGCGACGGCTGATTCAGCCCAAGCTGGTTCACGACCTGGCGACGCTGTTACGGGCAGATGGCTATCTGCACCTCGCCACCGACTGGGTGCCTTATGCTGAGCACATGTTTGACGTGCTTGATGCAGAGCCACTCCTTGTGAACACGACAGGCGAGCCGGCCACCGCGGTGCCTCGACCGGATTACCGTCCTCTCACCAAATTTGAGGCGCGTGGCGAACGGTTGGGGCACGTCGTACAGGATCTCATTTACCGCAAGCGTCCGTGAGACGCTGCTGCTACCCACCATAGTGGACTGCTGCTGCCCCGCTGGCTAAGCGTCCCGGTGTCGCCTCGGTCTATTACCTGTTGCAGGGCCGGCTAAAGAAAGGTTTCGATGACGCTATCCAAAAACTGATATCCCAGCGGCGTGGTGACAAACTGGCCTGTGCCGGGCGCTTCAAGCCAGCCTAGGGATACTGCGGTTTCGGCCGCAGCGGTCAGTTGGTCGACGGCAGTGCCCGTTGTTTGCCTAAAGTGGATGAGCGGCACGCCCGATTTGAGTCTTAAGGTATTCATGGCGAATTCGGTGATTTTCTCCTCAGGCGAAATCACGACACCCTGCGGCGGTGACGGAGCCGATGACGTCGTCACCGAAAGATAGTCTGCGGGCGCCCGGGTGCGCTGCGTTCGAATAATGGCGCCGTCGGGCAGAGAGATCTTGCCGTGGGCGCCCGCTCCCAATCCAATGTAATCGCCAAAGCGCCAGTAGTTTAGATTGTGCCGGCTCTCTTGTCCTTCGCGGCTGAACGCAGATACCTCGTATTGATGAAGCCCGGCGTCAGCAAGAATGGCCTCGCCTGCCTGCTGGATCGATTCCAACTCGCTCTCATTGGGGAGAACCGGTGGTGCCGACCAGAAGCGCGTGTTGCGCTCGAGCGTCAGCTGGTACCAGGAGATGTGGCCGGCGCTTCTGCCAACGGCCTCGGTGAGATCCGAGGCCCCCGATTGCGCGTCCTGTCCGGGTAAGCCATGCATCAGATCAATGTTCCATCGATGGAAGCCGGCGGCGGCGACCATGTCCAGCGCGCGGCGCGCCTCGTCGCCGGAGTGGATCCGCCCCAAGGCATTGAGCGCGCGGTCATCAAAACTTTGCACACCAATGCTGAGTCGGTTCACGCCAGCAGCCCGGTACTCCGCGAAGCGGCTACTCTCGGCACTACCGGGGTTACTTTCCAGCGTGATCTCGACATGGCGGGATAGCGTTGCCCTGTTTGATACCCCCTCGAGGAGCGCGCCAAGCCAGCGACCCTCGAACAGGCTGGGTGTGCCGCCGCCAATAAAAATCGACTCGATAGGTCGGTCACGCCACCATGCCTTCTGGCTGCCTAGGTCAGCCAGAAGGGCTTCGACGTAGGGTTGTTGCAGAGACTCGGTAAAACCTTCGTGGCTATTGAAGTCGCAATAGGGGCATTTGCGCGTGCACCAGGGCAGATGCACATAGAGCGACAGCGGCACTGCCTGTGGATCGATCATGCTGCCAGTTGTTGCAGCAGCTGTTGAACAGCCAGTGCGCGATGACTGACGCGATTTTTTTCCTCTGCTGACAACTCGGCGGCGTGCTGCTCATAGCCATCTGCTACAAACAGAGGGTCATAGCCAAAGCCACCTGTGCCGCGGGGTGCGGCGGCAATGCGCCCGTGCCACCGTCCCTCAGCAATGAGGGGTGTGGGGTCGTCTGCATGCTCGAGTAACACCACCACCGCCACATAAAAGGCGGCCCGATCGTCAGCCTCGAGTGTCGCCATGTTCTTCAGAAGCAGCGCGTTGTTGGCCTCGTCGTCGCCTCCGGAGTAACGCGCCGATCGCAGGCCGGGCGCGCCCTCCAGAGCGGGCACCACCAAGCCAGAATCATCGGCCAGCGCCGCACAGCCGGTCCGTGCGCAGGCATGACGGGCCTTGATCAGCGCGTTTTCGACAAAGGTACTGCCAGTCTCTTCTACGTCGCCGACATATAGATCCGCTTTAGGGCGTACCTGCCATCGGTGACCGAGCACTGCCTGAAACTCAAGGATTTTGCCCGGGTTGTGGCTGGCGATGATCAAGCGCGGTCGTGCGTCGTCAGACATCGCTTAGCTCTGACGCCACAGCTGCACTTTCATTTTGTGTTCAAAGACAGAGGTTGCGTCCTCCGGCTGAAAGGTGAACTCAAAAAAACGGTATTCGCGATCCAGAAACTCAAACGGCACGATGTAATACGTGGCGCGACCCTCGCGAATCTCCTTGACCCGCATATCACCACCCGTGATCAAGTCCCAGGTACGCCCTTCGATTTTCATCGGTCGACCTGCGACGTCTCCAGAGTCGGCATCGCGAACCGACAGTGTCAGGATGGCCTTGTCTGCGCCGCGCGCAATGCCGTATTCAGCGGCGACTTCTGGAGACAGAAAGGTGGTGTAGACAATGCTGTGGTGCAGCTCGAACTGTTCGTATCGCGTTGACTGCTGTGCCGCGGCGGGCAGCACGCAGCACGCCAGCAACAGTCCGGCAATCAGGTGCCAGCGCGACGAATGCGATAGATCGCGCTGGTGGCAAATAGGTTGGGGAGCCATCTGCCCAACAGGCGCTGAGCGGGCCCAGCAATGGTCGCTCGCTCGATGATATCGATGTCTAAATCTGAACACAGCGACTCGAAGTCCTTGACGGTGCAAAAGTGAATGTTCGGGGTGTCGTACCAGTGCCGAGGCATGGCCCGGGACATGGGCATACTGCCCTTCAATCCTAGGTGTACGCGGCACAGCCAATGTCCGAAATTTGGGAAGGACACAATGGCCTCATCGCCAATGTCGACCATACGCTCCAGTGCGATATGCGGATGAGTCAGCTCCTGCAGGGCATGTGCCAACACGACGACATCGAAACCTTTGGTGGTAAAGCAATGCAGACCGTCGTTGATATCTTCCTGAATTACATCCAGCCCCTTGCTGACTGACGCGATGAGGTTGTCGGGGTCGATATCCACGCCGACACCGCTGGCGTTACGCTCGTCCCGCAGGCGCGCCAGAAAGGCGCCATCCCCGCAGCCGAGATCCAGCACCCGACTACCCGGCGTGATCCAGCCAAGCACGGTGTTCAGATCCAGTCGATTCATGATGGACCTACCCGGCGCATCCACTCACCCAACAGCTGCTCGTAGTAAGGATTCGGGAGCAGAAACCCGTCGTGACCATTATCGGTATCGATGTTGGCGTAGGTAACGGATTTGCCCGCTCCCATCAGCGCATCTCGAATCTCGATTGACCGCTGAGGTGGGAACCGCCAGTCCGAACTGAATGAGGCTACTAGGAAATTGGCCTGAGCGTTCGACAGGGCAGCAGTGAGGTCAGCGCCATACTCGGCGGCCAGATCAAACAGGTCCAGTGCTCGTGTCATCAGGACGTAGGTGTTGGCATCGAATTGGGTGGAGAAGCGGCTGCCCTGATGGCGCAGATAACTCTCTACCTGAAATACCCACTCGGCGTTGTCGTCTGGCGAAAAACTGCCCTCTCGTAACTCCCGGCCAAACCGATCACTCATGCCGTCGGCAGACATATATGTGAGATGGCCGACCATTCGCGCCAGGGCAACCCCCCGCGTCGGCAGTGCACCCGCTGCCAGATAATCGCCTTTATGCCAATCGGGGTCGGAGAGGATGGCGTGACGCGCGATTTCGTTGAAGGCAATATTCTGGGCCGTGAGGCCAGGTGCTGCGGCCAGCGCGACGCAGTGCTCGACCCAATCTGGAAAGTCGATCGCCCACTGCAGGGCCTGCATACCGCCCAAGCTCCCGCCCATGACGGCGGCCCAGCGTGAAATCCCCAAGTGTTCGGCCAGCCACTTCTGGCTGCGAACCCAATCCTGAACCTGAGGTTGTGGAAATTGACCGGCCCAGGGCTTCCCTGTGTCCAGATTGATCGTAATGGGGCCTGAGGAACCGTCACAACATCCCAAATTATTGGAGCAGACCACGAATAAACGCTCGGTATCGATCGGTTTACCCGGGCCGATTGCCAGATCCCACCAGCCGGGGCGGCGGTCATCGCTCGCATGAAAACCGGCAGCGTGATGCGAACCCGATAACGCATGGCAGATCAGCACAGCATTGTCGCCGGCGCTGTTCAGTTCGCCATAGGTTTCGAATACCAATTCATAGCTACCGAGCACAGCTCCGTTGGCAAAAGTGAAGGGTGTGTCGCATTTGGCGATCTGTGGCGTGACCAGACCGACACTGTTTGCGGGGATCTTCTCGTTCATGTCAGAGCCCGAAAACCAGACCCGGAGGCAAGCCGACGGTGAGCGCAGCGTGTCGGAGACCGATTTGCACTACGTTAATGCCGATGAACACTAGGACCGGCGAGAAGTCGATGCCGCCCATATTGGGAAGCAGCGAGCGGAAGGGCGACATGACGGGTTCGGAGATTTGCCAGATCAGCTCGATGGCGGGATGCCGGCTTCCGGGCGCTATCCAACTGACAACGATCATGGCGATCAGAATGAAAAAGTAGAGATTAACCAGCACTGCGATGACGCCTATAACGCCCCAGAGCAGCACGGTTGCGATGCCAGGTAGCGTCCAGCGCTCCCCCGCTATCCAGGCGATGCCCACCAGAATCATTGACTGAAGTAGCACAGCCAGCACCCACACAGCCCAGTCAATTCGGCCGGCGGCGGGCAGCGCTCCGCGCAGGGGCGTCAGCAGCGGATTGGTCAGTTTTACAATCATCTGTGACAGAGGGTTGTAGAAGTTCACCCGAGATGCGTGAAGGACCCCGCGGAGTATGACAACGAACAGCAACAAAGCGCCCAGATTGCGAATCAGATACAGCGCTATTTCCGTGCCGGCACTCATCAGCCGAACTCCTCCCCCAGGGCTTTAGCCCGCGCGGCGCATTGCCGCACAGCCTCGGCCACCACGGCATCAAAATGATTGGCCTGAAGTGTTTGCAGCGCCTGCTCGGTGGTACCGCCGGGGCTCGTCACGTTTTCCCGCAGCGTGGCAACCGGCTCGTTGGCCTGAGCTGCCAATGATGCGGCGCCGAGAGCGGTCTGCACCGTCAGCGCCATCGCAACCTCCTCTTCAAGCCCCAGTTCCATGCCGGTGCGGGCAATGGCTTCAATCAGTGCAAAAAAGTAGGCGGGGCCGCTCCCCGATACGGCCGTCACGGCATCGAGCAGCTCTTCGCGACTTACCCAAACGGTGTTACCTGCGGCGTTGGTGACCTTTTCCGCGAGCTCCCGATGGGCAGCGCTGACCGAGTCGGCTGCGTACAACGCACTCGCACCCAAGCCAATCATGGCTGGCGTATTGGGCATACAGCGAATGATCGCGACGTCCTCGCCCAGCTGAGACTGGAGTGAACTGATCGGGATGCCCGCAGCAATAGAGAGCAGCGCAGTGCGGGGCCCCAGCTGGTCTCTGATAGCAGTCAGCGCCGCGGGGATTACCTGAGGTTTCACTGCAGCCACCGCCAAGTCTGCGTCCTCGAAAAGCTTGTCAGGTGAGGTGCTGAGCTGTGATAGACCCATGGCTTCCAGACGCGACAATGCTGCCTCACTGGGGTCACTGGCCCGGAGCTGGCTCGGAGAAGCTCCCTCGGCGATCAGACCGCTGATCATGGCGCTGGCCATATTGCCCGCGCCCAGAAACGCGATAATAGGTGCCACTTCAGAAGACATGGGATGGCGGGTATCCGTCACAAACGAGCTTAATTATACCGCGCCCCAAAAATATCTGTGCCGACACGAACGATGTTGGCGCCCTCGCTGACAGCAGCCTCCAGATCTCCCGACATACCCATCGACAGGGTGTCGAGCTGAGGCAGGGAGTCAGACAGCTGATTCATGAGTTCTCGTAACTGACGGAAGGGCTCGCGTTGCTCGGTCTGGTTGGTGGTCGCCGCGGGGATCGTCATTAATCCACGAAGCCTCAGCCCCGAAAGCTCGTTGATGGCTGCCATCAGCTCGGGTGCCGCATCGGGCCCGACACCGGATTTGCTGTCCTCGTTGGAGGTGTTGATCTGCACCAATACATTCAGCGGCGCTTTGTCGCCTGGCCGCTGTTCACTCAGCCGTCGTGCCACTTTTAGGCGATCGATACTGTGCACCCAGTCACTGACTTCGGCGATCAAAGCGGTTTTATTGCTTTGGATTGGACCAATGAAGTGCCAGCTCAGCGGCAGGTCGGCGAGCGCGGCCGCTTTTTCTACCATTTCCTGTGCGTAATTTTCACCAAACGCAGACAAACCAAATCCGTGCGCCTGTCGGACCAGCTCGGAGGCTTTGGTTTTACTGACTGCCAGCAGCGAAACTACCCCTGTAGCGCGCCCCGACGCCTTCTCTGCCGCCCGAATCCGGCGGTCGACTTCTGATATGTTGCGCTCGAGTTCAGTCTGCATCATGGTCGCATCATAAGGAAGTTGATTCGCCATGTGCTAGCCCGACACAAGCGGAGACTGTGAAATGGATATCACTGAAGTTCTGGCATTTAGCGTCCAGCCGGGTACATCAGACCTTGACCTCTCGGCAGGCCTGCCACCGATGATACGTGTCGATGCAGACGTGCGGCGCATGAAAAAAAGTGGGGGACGGGTAGCGGCGCACGAAATCATGCGCGGCACGTCGGCAACCCGAAATCTGATTCGCGAAGACAAAGTCGCGCAGATTTATTAACCCATTCAGGCGGGCCAGGCTATCGGTATGCAAACCATGGATCAATGCCTGTAAGGGCTGCTTGAGAAGCGCATCATCACGGTGGAAGCGGCCCGCGAAAAAGTGCGGGAGCCCGACAGCATTACGTTCTGACGCTCACTGTTCGTTGAGCCAGGTGGTCAATATGATGGCTGCGGCTTCGTCATCGACTGGTTTGGTTGCGAAATCGCCATCGTGCCCGGACGCCAGCGCTGCCGCCTTGGCTTCGCGACTGGAGAGCCGCTCGTCGACCAGCGTTACGATGCGCTGATACCGGCCCTCGATTTGACGCGCGAACTTCATCACTCTCTGGCTGATGTCGCTTTCAGAGCCGTCCATATTGAGGGGATGACCGACGACCACGCGGTGTGGTTGCCACTCCTCAATCAGTTTGGCCAATGTGCCCCAGTCCGGCACCCCGTCGCGAGCCTTGATAATCGCCAAAGGCTGTGCTGTTCGCGACAGCGTGTTGCCGACTGCAACCCCCATGTTGCGCAAGCCGTAGTCAATTGCCAAAACGGTTTCGTGGGCGGTCACAGTCAGGCATGCCCCGCTTCAGTACTCAATAGATCGATATCGATACCCAGTTGTCGGCCTGCCGCAGTGAGTCGGTCCTCGGCGGCGCTCCGGAACAGAATATCGAGGTCTGCTTGCACGGTTAGCCAACTGTTTTCAGCCATTTCTGCCTCGAGTTGGCCTGCCGACCACCCGGCATAGCCCAGCGCCACCAAATAATCTTTGGGCCCCTCCCCGGCAGCGATGGCGCAGAGAATATCCCGTGACCCCGTCAGACTGATTTCATCCGTTACCCTCTGGCTCCCCTCCCAGTGCGGTTCACCGCGATGCAGGACGAAACCGTGATCGGTAGCCACCGGCCCCCCGGCCAGGATCGATGTGTCCGGACACGCTGAAGAGATCTCAATATCAAGATGAGTCAACATATCGCTAAGCTCAACATCCAGACAGTGATTCACGACAATGCCCATTACGCCTTGCTCATCATGGTGACAAAGATAAGTGAGTGAGCGGTTGAAAAAGCCGCCACCGATCACTGGCGTGGCCATGAGGAAGTGATCCTTTAGCGATACCGGAGACTGATCGGGATTTGCGCGATGGCCTGACATGGCGGGCGGCTCCGTCAGCGCCGAAATTGCCATGTGCGGACGATATCGAGCTGCTGTGTCTCGCGCGCCAAGGCCTCGGGAAAGGGTGCAAACGGCGCGAGCTTCTCGACGGTATCGACGGCCGCCCGGTCGAGCGCAGCGGATCCTGAGCTTTGCAACAAATCAATTTGCCGCAAACTGCCATCACTGTGGACGCTTACCTTCAGTCGCACATCGCCATCACCGTGGCGAAGTGCCAGGCCCCGGTAGTAGGCGTTGCCGAAACGCTCGATGTCATCTTGCCACTGAAGTAGATAATCGGCGTCCAGCGCTGCTCGCGCGGCCACGGGGGGTTGTGGCGGTGTGGTGCTGACGGCTGCCGACATGGTGAGACCAGATTGTGTCATCGCGGCACTAACGGTCTCGATGGGCTTTGGTGACGGGCTCTGAAAAAGCGACGCCTCAGGCAGCGTCTGATTGAGAGAACCTCTTTGATTCGCCGCCGCTTTAGCTTGCGATATCTCGGGGGCCTCAGCGGCGGGTGTCAGAATTACGGTAACCGCGCGATGGGCGACCTCCCGTGCCGAGTCTCCTGCTGGAGAGAGCAGGAAGCCAAAAATCACGACCAGGTGGATGCCCAGCGATAGCAGGAAAGCGGGTGGCAGTCCTGCGCGAGGTGCCAGGACCACCGCGGGTGTTGTGCGGTTCAGGAGGCCGCTCCTGTCAGGGGTAAGCTGTCGAGCAGCTGGCCGGCAATATCCAGGCCGGTTTCTGCCTCGATTTCCCGGAGGCAGGTCGGGCTGGTGACGTTTATTTCGGTGAGGTAGTCGCCGATCACATCGAGGCCAACAAAGTAGAGACCGCGCTCTCTGAGGGTAGGCCCAACCTGATTGGCAATCCATTGATCTCGCGCTGTGAGCGGTTGCACTCTTCCGGAACCACCGGCGGCGAGATTGCCACGGCTTTCGCCTGCGAGAGGGACTCGTGCCAGACACCATGGTACCGCTTCACCGTTGATCATCAGAATTCGTTTGTCACCCTCCTGGATGGCAGGTAGATACTGCTGCGCCATGATCGTTTGACTGCCGGATTGGGTGAGTGTCTCTAAGATGACGCTGACATTCGGGTCACTCTGCTGCGCGCGGAAGATCGCATTGCCACCCATGCCATCCAATGGTTTGAATATCACGTCGCCCTGTTGTGAGTGAAAGGCCCGTAAACGGCCCATGTCCCGGCTGACCAAAAGCGGTGGGCAGCAACCGGGAAATTCGGTGGCGAACAACTTTTCGTTGCAGTCTCTGAGACTTTGACAGCGGTTAACCACCAGGGTTCCTTTCTGCTCGGCCCGCTCCAGTAGATAAGTGGCGTAGATGTATTCCATATCGAAGGGCGGGTCTTTGCGCATGAGTACCACGTCGAGTTTGGTGAGCCGCAGCGTGGTTTCTTCACCCAGGTCAAACCAGTGGTCAGCACTGCGGTGAACCGTTAAGGGTCGGGCAGAGGCCGTAGGTTGCTCTGCGTCGAGAAACAGGTCATCCGGCTCGATATAAAATAGCGTCCAGCCACGATCCTGTGCCGCCCACAGCAGTGCCAGAGTGGTATCTTTTTTGTAGTGAATGGAGCCAATGGGATCCATTACCACACCGAGCTTGACGCTCATTTGCGGTCCTCGTGGGAACGGGTCTGGATATCTTGCGATCCACAGCAATTCCCCGCAAGCTCTCATCGCCCCAAAAGCGGGGTATTTTGTGGTCTGCTGAGAGGCGCTATGGAGCTGTTGTTTGTCATTGTCGCGTGCGTGAGCCTTTTATGTGCCGTCACTGCCGTGTTGCAGGTTCGCCAGATCGGCTGGGCAGTCTGGCTGTGGTTTTTTTCCGGATGGGTAGCCGGCGAGTTGGCCGCCTGGATTATCGGGTCACAGATGATTTTTGTTGCACTCTGCGCGCTGTGGATCGGCACGGGGGCATCGGGCTTTGCCTTCGGACTGTCCTGCTTTTTGGCGGCCTGGGGTCTGTTGGCGTGGGCCCTCAGGGATGGCTTTGATGCTGGCTCGGCTTTTCACCGGGCGCTGTGTGTTGCGCTCGGCGCAGATTTTTTGAATCAGATTCCGGAGACGAGGCGGGCCAAGCTGACCGAACAGATTCATAGCCAAGAGTGGTTGTGGCCGTTTCGTTTTCGTCGCCCTGGCGTGCGCTATGTGCGCAATGTGAGTTATTCCACTGCCGGAAAGCGGGGGCTGCTGGACATCTACGCCCCCGTGACTGAGGGAGAGCGACGACCGGTATTGCTGCATGTGCACGGCGGCGCCTGGATGATGGGCCACAAGTCTCAACAAGGACAGCCACTACTGCACCGGATGGTGGAGCTGGGTTGGGTTGGGGTGTCTATCAATTACCGGCTGGCCCCCCGAGACGCTTATCCCGCTCAAATTATTGACGTCAAAAAGGCGATTGCCTGGGTGAAAACCCATATAGAGGAATACGGCGGCGACCCGGACTTCGTCGTCGTCACGGGTGGCTCGGCCGGGGGGCATCTCTCTCTCCTTGCAGGCCTGACCTCCGGAAATGCCGACTGGCAGGCAGGTTTTGAGGGCGTGGATACAGCGGTGCAAGGTGTGCTGGCAATGTATCCGGTTGTGGATCTCACCAACCGGCACGGCATTCGACAGCAAGCCAGAATGGATGGATTCATCAGCAGAAAGATCATTCAGCAGACCCGAGAGGCGGCACCGGAGGTGTTCGAGGACGGCTCACCCATCTCCTGGATCCATCGTGAAGGTGTCGCCAAGTCAGCCCCCCCGTTTTTTATTGTTCAGGGGACCCATGATTCGCTGGTGTGGGTTGAGGAGGTGCGACGCTTCGTTGCTGAATTTGCGCCGCTCAGCAGTGTGCCGCTCGTCTACGCAGAGCTGCCACGGGCGCAGCATGCGTTTGAGATTTTCCATTCGCCCCGTACCAGCCATTTTTTAAACGCGGGGTCAGCTTGGTTGGAGTGGGTTCGCGCGCAGCATGCTGAAAAATCCGCGGCTTCCGGGGACAGATCCGAGCCGCCGACCGCAGAGCCGCACAGGGGCAACCCGCATGATTGATGCTTGGATACAGCACCCGACAGCCAGACACTCTGGTGACCCGATATTTGACTCATTGCGTCGCTGGACGAAATCGGACCTGGGCGCAGTGCCGACCGTCGCCGACACCGTCGCCGCTTTGGACGCCGCGGGTATTTCGACGGCGCTGACGTCCGCGTGGTACGGCCCCAACAACGTCTTGATTTCCAACGATGAGGTGGCTAGCTTCGTTGCCGAGTCCGGTGGCCGTCTTGTAGGTGTGGGTTCAGCCGATATCAGTAAACCTATGGAAGCTGTGAGAGAGATCCGGCGCTGTGTGGAGGAACTGGGCTTCAAGGCGATTCGCATCTTGCCGTGGCTGTGGTCTCTGCCGCCCACCGACAGGCGTTTTTACCCGGTTTATGTCGCTTGTTGCGAAATGGGTGTGCCGTTCTGTACCCAAATTGGTCATACCGGACCGCTAATGCCGTCGGAAGTTGGCAGGCCTATCTATCTCGATCAGGTGGCACTGGAGTTCCCGGAACTGACCATTGTCGGGGGGCACATTGGTTATCCGTGGACCGATGAGGCGATCGCGGTGGCGACCAAACATCGCAATGTGTATATCGATACTTCGGCGTACACCGTGGACCGCTATCCATCTCAATTGGTGGACTACCTCAAACACCACGGCAGTCAAAAGGTGCTGTTTGGTAGTAACTATCCGATGATTACGCCGTCTAAAGCACTGGCCAGCCTCGACTCGCTAGGCCTTGATGAAACGGCACGGTCTTGCTTCCTCGAGGATAACGCTCGACGGGTCTATGGGTTGTAGCCCTGCGTTCAGGACGGCATCTCTCCCCAGAAAACACTGAGAACGGATAACGCCGCTGCCGGCGCCGTTTCTGTGCGCAGCACCCGTGGCCCTAGCTGCAACAGTTGAAAGCCCTCTGCGCTTGCGGCAGCAAACTCCTGGTCGGTCAATCCGCCCTCGGGACCGATGAGGAGCGCCGCATCCCGGGGACCACCGTGGGTAACGGCTGAGGCAGATGCGCTGGTATCTTCCGCGCAGTGAAGTACCCACTTTTGCTCTGCTGATACGTTTTCTACCCAAGACACCAAGGATTGAGGTGGAGTTATAGAGGGCACTTTGACCCGCCCGCACTGTTCGCAGGCACTGATGGCAATCTGCTGCCAGTGAGCGATGCGCTTTTCCATACGGTCCGGGGGGATGCTGAAGTCAACGCGCTCGCTTTGGAGTGGTGCGATGGCACCCACGCCCAACTCGGTTGCTTTCTGAATCGCCCAATCAAATCGGTCGCCTTTGCTCAGACACAAGCCCAGCGCGGTGTAGACCGGCGACTCCGTTTGGGGGGTCGCGGCTTCGCCAATATCAACGGTGACCTCGCGCTTGCTAACCGTGAGCACAGTAGCGGCGAACTCCTGCCCATCGCCGCTGAACAACGCAATGTGGTCTCCGGCGCGGGCCCTGAGCACGCGGCCCAGATGCTGGGCAACGTTACCCTTCAGCACCACTTGATTACCGGGCGTCAACGGTTGATCAGTGAATAGTCGGGGGTTGCGCACAATCACACCTCAAGATGAGGCGCCAGTGTACGCTGATTCAGTAGCGGCATTGAGCGGCCTGTTCTAAGGGCCTCGTCGCACAGAGCAGCCAGTAGCAGCGAGTAATTTGCTCAGTACTTGTAGCTGTCGGTTTTGAACGGACCGTCCACGCCTACGCCAATATAGTCGGCCTGCTTGGTGGTAAGCTTGGTCATCACGCCGCCGAACCCTTGCACCATGAAGGTCGCCACCTGCTCGTCGAGCTGCTTGGGCAGCACTTCTACCGTGATGGCTACTTGGCGCGCATCGCCGGATAGATCTGCGAAACGCTTCTCGTACAAATGGATCTGTGCGAGCACCTGATTTGCAAAAGACCCATCCATGATGCGTGAGGGATGTCCCGTCGCGTTACCCAGATTCACTAGGCGGCCCTCCGATAGCAGCAGCAGGTGATCATTGGTTTCTGCATCTCTCACAATCTTGTGCACCTGCGGCTTGATTTCTTCCCAGTGCCATTCGGCGCGCATGTAGGCGGTATCAATTTCGTTGTCGAAGTGCCCGATGTTGCAGACCACGGCGCCGGATTTCAGTGCGCGCAGCATGGCGGCTGTGCAGACGTTGAAATTGCCCGTTGCGGTCACCAGCATGTCGGTAGTGCCCAATAGGGCGGTGTTGATGCAACTGTCAGAGCCGTCGTCGACGCCGTTAATGAAGGGAGATACCACCTCGAAACCGTCCATGCAGGCTTGCATTGCACAGATAGGGTCGCACTCGGTAACGCGCACGATCATCCCTTCCTGTCGCAGCGACTGGGCCGAGCCTTTGCCGACGTCGCCATAGCCGATGACAATAGCGCGTTTTCCCGCCAGCAGGTGGTCGAGGCCACGTTTGATCGCATCGTTCAGGCTGTGTCGGCAGCCGTACTTGTTGTCATTCTTTGACTTGGTCACGGCGTCGTTAACGTTGATCGCAGGGACCTTCAGCTCGCCATTGGCTAGCATCTCGTAAAGGCGATGCACCCCGGTGGTCGTTTCCTCTGTAATGCCGTGGATCTGCTCGAGCATCTGCGGGTAATGCTCGTGGAGCATGGCTGTCAAATCGCCGCCATCGTCCAGCACCATATTGGCATCCCAGGGCTTGCCGTCGGCAAGGATCGTCTGCTCAATGCACCAGTCGTACTCTTCTTCCGTTTCGCCCTTCCAGGCAAAAACAGGTATGCCGGCAGCAGCGATGGCCGCCGCGGCGTGGTCCTGGGTCGAGAAGATGTTGCAGGACGACCACCGCACTTCCGCACCGAGAGCAACCAGGGTCTCAATCAGCACGCCGGTCTGGATCGTCATGTGGATGCAGCCCAGTATCTTTGCGCCAGCAAGCGGCTGTGCGTCGCGGTAGTGTTCCCGTAACGCCATAAGCGCCGGCATTTCGCTCTCGGCGATCTCCAGCTCTCGGCGACCCCAATCGGCGAGGTGAATGTCTGCGACTTTGTAGTCGGCGAAAACGCTTTGCTCAAGGGCAGTGTTCATAGTTATTTCTCTCAGGATTCGAGGGTTAAAGGCTGGCGGCCGTGCGCAACGCATCGGCTTTGTCCGTGCGCTCCCAGGTAAAACTTTCGCCCAATCGGCCAAAGTGGCCGTATGCCGCGGTAGCACGGTAAATGGGGCGCTTCAGATCGAGCATATTGATAAGGCCTTTTGGCCGCAGATCAAAGTGCCCGCGGATTAATTCCACGATGGCATCGTCGGCCAGTGTGGCGGTGCCAAAGGTGTTGACGGAGATTGACGTGGGCTCCGCTACACCAATGGCGTAAGAGACTTGTACCTCGCAGCGCCGGGCCAGGCCTGCGGCCACAATGTTCTTTGCGACATAGCGACCTGCATAGGCCGCGGAGCGATCCACCTTGGAAGGATCCTTGCCCGAGAACGCACCGCCGCCGTGCCGCGCCATGCCGCCGTAGGTATCGACAATGATCTTGCGTCCCGTGAGGCCGCAGTCACCCTGCGGACCACCGATCACAAAATTACCCGTCGGGTTGATATGGAAGAGCGTGTCAGCGTGCAGCCACTCGGAGGGCAGAGTGGGTTCGATAATTTCCTTGCGCACCGCTTCGCGGAGGTCTGCCTGTGCGATATCGGGGTCGTGCTGCGTGGAGAGCACAACGGCCTCGACGCGTTCAGGTTTGCCACCGGTGCTGTAGCGCATAGTGAGCTGGCTTTTCGCATCAGGTCGTAGCCAGGGTAGCGCGCCCGATTTGCGTAACTCAGCTTGCCGTTCCACCAGTCTGTGCGAATAGTGAATCGGCGCCGGCATCAGCACGTCGGTTTCATCCGAGGCAAAACCAAACATTAGACCCTGATCCCCAGCACCTTGGTTGGCTTCATCTGCCTCACGGGTGCCCAGCGCAATGTCGACCGACTGCTGACCGATGGCATTGATGACGGCGCAGGTTTTGCCATCGAAGCACACGTCGGAAGAGTCAAAGCCAATATCGAGCACGGTTTGGCGAATGATCTTCTCGAGGTCGCCAGGGGTCACATTACCCGCTGTTGTGACTTCTCCTGCCACCACCACCATGCCGGTTTTGACAAGCGTCTCAACGGCGACCCGCGCATCGGGGTCTTTGCTCAGGTAGGTATCCAGAATGGCATCGGAAATCTGATCCGACATTTTGTCGGGGTGGCCTTCGGATACGGATTCCGAAGTGAAAAGTGAATAGTCGCTCATGGCAAAATTCCCTGGGAATGTTCAGCAGCGCTTAAAATGGTGCACTTGAATTTGAAAACCGTTACGTTGTGCGAGGAAGAGCTCGGCGCAGTGTTTTAACCCGGCCGCGCTTGCCCAGGCACGCAAATCTTCTGGCGAGAAGCCGAGCCAGAGATCGCCGCAATGCTCGCGTGCCCAAGCCTGATCGTGGGGGCAGAGATCGCTGATAATTAAGTCTCCCCCCGGTCGAAGTAGCAGTGTCGTATCGCGCACCAGCGCCGCGGGCTCGGCGACATGATGCAGCACCATGTTGACCACAGCAGCCGCGAAGGTCCCGCGCTGCTCGATCAGTGTTTTGGGCTCACCGAGGCAGTACTTAATATTGGAGATCTCTTGGGTATTGTGCTGCGCCGCATGGAGCATCTCTTCTGAATTATCAAGCGCACACACCGTGGCGGAGCGCTTGGCGAGGTCGCCGAGCAAGGCGCCATCGCCGGGTCCCACCTCGATGACCGCGCTCTGCTCAAAATCGCCCGCGCGATCCAACAGGTGAAGCGTGGCTCGGCTGTAGTCTTCCCATGAGGCAATGGATTCCTGTTGTTTGCGGATTTCTTTGCCACGGTCGCGAAAGAATGCCGCAGAGTGGCCCTCCCTGAGCCGCTGAACCGCTTCCAGACCGGAGGTGAGATCGGCCGGCATCGCCTCCTCGTCAATCTCCTCCAGAATCCGCTGCCGCAGTATTTGGTATCTGCCATCAGGCAGTTGCCGCCGGTAAAACGTTGCCGTGCCCTCGTGTCGCCGGGCCAGAAATCCGGCGTCGGTCAAAATCTTGAGGTGATGGCTCAGCGCACTTTGGCGCACAGAGAAGGCGGCGCAGAGCTCTGACACACTGAACGAGTCAGCTCTCATCACTCTGAGCACCTGCATTCTCAGCGGGTGCGCCAGCGCACTGAAAAGGACATTCAGTGACTCGGCGTTTTTGTCGCTGACAGCGTCAGGCGCGCGCTGGGGATCCAGCGCAATGATTTGGGCTTTCTGAGGCATGGCGCAGAGCCTAGCACCTTCAGGTTAATTCATCAAAAATTATTGATGAAACAGGGCGAGGCTCCCCGGCTCTCGCATGGGGTGCCACTTGCCTCGCACAAAGTGAGGCGTTGGATTTGACGACTGCTCGCAAGTTTCGCCACCGGTAAGAGGGCTGTCGATGGCCGGTTAGTGAAAAGCCGTCCCGCTCGATGGCATCAGCGATATACTCTTCATTAATAATTGGTTGGCACTGTCGGAGTTTGGGTGGACCAACAACGATTAAAAGAAAAGGTCGCTGAGGCCGCTTTTGAGTGCGTCGCCGCGGAACACAGCGACAAGCTTCTGTTGGGCATTGGGACGGGCACGACAGCCGAGTGTTTCATTCGCTTGCTACCCCAACTCAAATCGCGGATCGAGGCCACTGTGGCCAGCTCGGAGCGTTCAGCGTCACTGCTGTCGGAGCTGGGCCTGCCGGTTGTCGATCTCAACAGTGTCGGCCCCTTGGACGTCTACATCGACGGCGCTGACGAGGCCAACTCCCAGCTTCACCTCATTAAAGGTGGTGGCGCGGCGTTAACGAGAGAAAAGATTGTTGCCGCCGCCTCAAAGCAATTTATCTGCATCGCTGATGTGAGCAAGCGCGTAGCAGTATTGGGTGCTTTCCCCTTGCCCGTAGAGGTCATTCCCATGGCGCGCAGCCATGTGGCGCGGGAGCTTCATGCGCTAGGAGGTCAGCCGGTATGGCGCGAGGGTGTAATTACGGATAATCAAAATCTGATACTGGACGTCCACGGTATGGCAATCGAAGATGCCTTGGAGATGGAAGCCCGCATTAATCAAATCACTGGTGTTGTGTGCAACGGGCTTTTTGCCGCAAGGCCAGCAGACATTTTGTTGCTGGGTGCGCCCTCTGGTATCGAGAGAGTGCTACCGCCCTCGCAATAGCCGGTGCGAAACGCCGCGCAGGCATGCGCGTGGCGGACTGGCTAACTCGTGCGCGCCAAAGCTGGTCAAAAAGGAACCGAAAAATGAGATGTCAAAGCCATATTTACCGCTTGTGTTACCTGCTTGTCGCACTGGTGATCGCCCCGCAGGCATTTGCTGAGGAGCGCAACGGTGCTGCCTTCAGCGCCATAGAGCGAGAAATGTCGGCAGAAGAGCGTCGCGCAACCGGGATCGACTCGTTATCGGCAGATGAGCTCGACGCACTCAACCAATGGTTAATAGAGCGCTTTGATCAGGTGCAAGAGACTGTCAGCGCCGAGGTGAGGGAAGAGGTCCGGGAAGCAGTCCTAGAGGAAGTGCGTGAAGCCGATGCGGCAGAGCGCGAAGCGGAAATTGAACGTCGCGTCGCTATTGAGGTTGAGGCAGCGAAGCAGGAGATTGTCGACGCGCCCTCTGAGCCCGCGGTCAGTGAGCCGTTTGAGGCCGTGGTTCAGGGTCGTTTTTCTGGATGGTCGGGCAAGACCGTGTTCCCGCTGGATAATGGTCAGGTATGGCGGCAGCGGCACGGTGGCAGGTACCGTCACACCGATGACGATCACAGGGTGCGAATCTACAAGAATCTCCTCGGCATGTGGCAGATGAAAGTGCTCTCCACCGGGCGGAGCGTGCCAGTGCGCCGAATCGACTGACAAGAGACCTCGAAAAGCTATATAAATAAGCGTTTTCAGCGCGTTTCTGTCATCGGGATTTTTTCACAATTTCTTCATCAAAATGATGTTTTTGTGGCGGCCCTTGAAGTAATCTTGGGATATTCCGCTGCCTTTTTTCTAGGCTGGGAAAGTAGTCCACGAGTAAGGAAGGTGCATGGCGCCTTCAATCTGCAGAGTAAGGGGGTGGGACGCCAGCCCCACAACACAACAAATGAGGTTTTAAACCTATGAAGTCACTCAGAAAATCCCACTTGAGTATTGCGGTTGCCGCAGCGCTCAGCACGTCTCTGACCAGCGGCATTGTGCTGGCGCAGGAGGACACCGATGATGAGGTGTTGACCACCGAAGAGGTACTGGTAACCGGTTCGCGTATTGCTACCGTTGATGGCTTTGGTGCCACCAGCCCGGTAACCGTGGTCAATGCAGAAGAAATTGCCAACCTTGGTTTCGTCAACATCGAGCAGGTGATGAACAGCTTGCCGTCGATTGAGACTAGCCAGAATGCCAATATTTCCAATGGCTCCTCGGGTACGGCGACGATCGACCTGCGTGGTCTTGGCACTAACCGAACGCTGGTGCTCATTAATGGCCGCCGTATGCAGTCGGGTGGCGCGCAGATCATTGCCCCTGACGTAGGCCAGATCCCGACAATCGCACTCGACCGCGTTGATGTTCTGACCGGTGGTGCATCGGCTACCTATGGTGGCGACGCGGTTGCGGGTGTTGTGAACTTCGTGACACGCAAGATGGATGGTGTTGAGATCCGCGCTGGATGGTCTGGTTATCGCCATGAAAACGACAACAGCTATATCCAAGAGCGGCTGGACGCCAGAAGCTTTGACTACCCCTCGGGCACTGAAGGCCCCGACGGAGAGAACTACCAGATCGATTTCATCATGGGTAGTGACTTTTCCGACGGCAAGGGTAACGCCACGATTTACGGTACCTGGCGCGAGCAGAAAGAGCTGACACAAGCGTCCAGGGACTATTCTGCAGGCGCTCTGACTGGTAGCGCCACGGGCGTAGGCGGATCCGCAAACGCGATCATCCCGAACTATTTTATTGCGCCGACGGTAGTGGGCGGACAAGGTCCAGCTGGCACTAACGGACGCGCCTATGACTATGGTCAGGAGTTCTTTGGCAACATCACCCCTGATGGTGGCTTGGCGCCCTGGGATGGCAGCAACCGCTACAACTATGCGCCGGTTAATCATTTCCTGCGTCCGATCGAGCAGTGGTCTGTGGGTGCGTTCGCCGAGTACGAAATAAACGAGCACTTTACGCCTTACTTTGAGACGATGTTTGCTAGCAACACGTCTCGCGCGCAAATCGCGGAATCAGGCACGTTCTTCGTAGAAGCTTATATTCTCGATCTTGACGACTTCCCGGAGCCCTTCCAGGCTGCATTGGTTGATGAGTTTGGCGCGGGTTACGACGAGTTTGGCGTGTATGTCGGCAAGCGGAATGTTGAGGGTGGTCCGCGTTCTGATAACACCTCACACGACGCTTTCCGCATCGTCACTGGCCTGAAGGGCGACATCAACGACGAATGGTCGTATGACGTTAGCTACCTTTATGCCAACACGCGGTCGACTTCGACCTACGTTAACGACTTTTTTGCACCTAAGATCAGGAAGAACATCGATCCCGATACGGCTGACATTCTCTATGACGTATTCACCTATCAGGGCGTGACCCCAGAACAGGCAGCAGGACTCGGCGGTGTCGGTATCCTGAACGGTAATACCAGCACCGAGGTCCTTCAAGGCTTCGCGACGGGCGACCTGTTCGCGTTGCCAACGGCCAGCGAGCCCATCAAAGTGGTTGTGGGTTATGAGTGGCGCGAGGAAATGTTCGAACGACTGTCTGATACGGTCTTCGAAGAAGGTCAGTTGCTGGGTCAGGGTGGTCCGACACCCTCACTGGTTGGTGGTTACAACGTCACTGAATTCTTCGGTGAGGCGAACGTGCCGCTGCTAGACAGTCTGGCACTTGACTTGGCATACCGTTACTCCGACTACAGCACAGTGGGCGGTCAGGACACCTACCGATTGGGTCTGGACTGGCAGCCGGTTGATCTCGCCCGTTTCCGTGTTGGTTTCAACAGAGCGGTGCGTGCACCCAACGTATCTGAACTTTACACCGTGCAGAACCTCGGCCTGTGGGCCGGTGTTGACCCCTGTGGGGGTATCATCGCCACCGGAGAGTCTCCTGAGTACACGGCAGCACAGTGTGCCAATACGGGTGTGACTGCTGCTCAGTACGGCAACATCTCGTTGAGTCCGGCAGACCAGTACAACCAGATCACAGGTGGTAACCCCGATCTGCAAGCAGAGGAAGCTGACACCATCACCGTGGGTGTGGTGCTGACTCCGACTGACGACCTGTCGGTCTCCGTTGATTACTGGAGCATCGAGATTGAAGAAACGATCACAGGTATCGGTGCAGAGAACATCGTGCGCCAGTGTGCCGAGAACGGCCTTTTCTGTGACGCAATCGTGCGGTCTGGTTCCGGTTCACTCTGGCAGGGTGAGACGGGTTACGTCATTAATGCTGGCCTGAACGGTGGTGTGAACACCTGGGAAGGTGTTGACGTTGCCGGTACCTGGACCAAGGATGCGCTGGGTGGCACCTTCGACGTAAGCCTGATTGGTACTTACATGCTGACTAAGGAAACCGAGATCCCCGCAGCCGATACCTACGACTGCACTGGTATCATCAGCAGCCGTTGCTACGCCTCGCCTGAGTGGCGTCATACCATCACAGCAAGCTATGACAGCAACAACTTCTGGGCTGTCACGGCACGCTGGCGTTACTTCGGTGGCATTGACTATGACGGTAGTCTGAGCAACGGCAAGAGTGACGGTGTTGATACCATCGTCCAGGGTGAGGTCGATAGCGGCGAGAGCTATCTCGATCTGAATGCGACCCTCCGCATTCTCGATAACACCGAGATCCTGGTAGGTATCAACAACATCCTGGACGAAGAGCCCCCGCTGGTTGGTGGCTCGCTATCGTCGAACGCCAACGCGGTCGCTGGTTTCTACGACACGCTGGGTCAGTACCTGTATGCACAGGCCACCTTCCGCTTCTAAGCGGCAGCCGTCCAGAGCAGCAGATGCTGCGTGAAATAAAGCGGGCTTCATGCCCGCTTTTTTTTACCTGCTAGACTAAATTATGGACCGTCTTCGCCGGCAGCTGGCACATTGGCAGGCAAAAGTGGCTGCAGAGGCTAACAATGCGACCGCCTGGTTTAATCTAGGCTGGTGGTCCAATAAGGCCGGTCTTTACACTCAGGCGGTAAAAGCCTACGAGGCCTCAGTATCTTTGGGTATTAGCGAGCCCGAGGAGGCAATGAGTAACCTTGCTTCTGTTTATTCGGAGCGCCTTGCTAACGCACCTATGGCAGTCCACTGGCTTGATCGTGCATTGGAAATTCGCCCTGATTACTACCAAGCCTTGTTCAATCGTGCGCATATCGCGGAGCAAACGGGTGATCGCGATTTGGCCTGTCAACTCTTCGCACGCGCGGCCAAGCTCTCCCCCGGGGATCCCTCTGCGCTTGCCCGTCTGGTTGAGGCCGATCCAGAACTGACAATGGCCTCTGGGGTCGCGAAAAAATTAAGTGAGCTTGCTGGAACGGATGTCGATGCCCTCATTGGATTAGCTCGTTTGCAGGAGCGGGAAGGGCATTATGTAAAAGCATGGGAATCGCTTATAAAGGCTAACGAGGCCGATCGGCTCAAGCAGCCGGCGTGGTCTTCATCTCAGTGTCGCCATCAGATGATCAGCCAGCTTGAGACTTTTCCTCTTCCTGATGTCCTGAGTCTTTCCGAGGATAGTGCGCCGGTTTTTATTCTTGGGATGCTTCGCACAGGTTCTACCTTGCTCGAACAAATTCATGCGGCTCATGCTCGATTCAAGCCATTGGGAGAGTCGGAATTCTGGCCGCGGGAGATCCACTCACTTGGCGGCGGAATGCTCAAGCCGGGTCGGCAGCCCAGTCCCACTCAACGAGCAGAGATTAAGGCGCGGTGGGAGAAACACCTCCATGAGAGGAGTATCCCGGTTGGAGTGAGAGTGACTGACAAGCGCCCGGACAATTTATTTCATATCGCCACTATTCTTGACGTGCTTCCTGACGCCAGAATTCTTGTCACTGAGCGCGATTGGCGGGACACCCTTGTTTCGGTTTACGGGACGCGCCTCCACGCCCAGCATGGCTATGCCACGGACCCAGCGGCCATTGCCGACCATACCCATTTGTGCCATCAAATCGCCGATTTTTGGGTTGAGGCATTCCCTGACCGGGTAAAGAAGGTGAGTTACGAAGCGCTGGTGGATGATCCCCACTCCACGCTTGAGGCGCTTTTTGTTTGGCTGGGAGAGCAATGGGATCCCTCTTGCCTGGAGTTTTACAAGCTCAATAATTCGGTTCGTACGGCGAGCGTTTGGCAGGTAAGGGAGCCTCTGGGCAGCGGTCGGAAAGGCCGCTGGCGACTTTACGAGGAGCCCCTTCGACAGCTCTTTGGTGCGGCTCTGGACGACCCGTTTCCGCCTAAGTTACTGTCCTGAACAGGAGTGGAGTGCACCCTGAAGCCTAGGCGGTGTTACTGCGCTCGCTGATAGCAGTGTTCACAGGCGCACCGAATGGCGGCTTTACAGCGCTCCCAGGTGCTCTCCTGCCAGGTTTCCAGAGGCTCGATCAGGATGGCATTGCTTGTTTATTTTTTAACTTCGAGAGAGCATGAGCGATCAATGGTCGTCTCAAGGCCTGTCTAGCGCCCAATCTATGGCTGTCAGCACTTTTATCGAAACGTATGAAATCGACCCCTCGGTGTGCGACGAGATCGTCGAGTTCTTCGAGAGCAACCGTGATCATGCACAGCCAGGCCGACTCGGCGAACAACCCCGTGTTGATAAGGCCATGAAGGACTCGCTCGACATCACTATCTCCATCAAGTCATATGGACAATTCGAAACATTTTTCGACTGTCTCATAGAGCATGTCAAAACGTATCTCCAGACTTATTACTACGATACCGGAGCAGATGGTCTGGGCGCACTGTGGTTCTCCCAGCATGCCAATATTCAGTGGTATCCGAAGGGCGGAGGCTACCCCGCTGTTCACTGTGAACGCGATCGTATCGAGTACTGCCAGCGCGCCTTGGTATGGATGCTATACCTCACCGATACACCTGGCGGCGGCACAGCGTTTCCTCATCAAGAGGTGATCACTCCGTGCGAGAAAGGCAAATTAATTGTCTGGCCGAGCGATATGACGCATATGCACCATGGCGTTGTGTCCAACACCCATGAAAAGATGATTTTTACGGGGTGGATTGATTTTGTGAACCCGCCGAGCCAATAGGCGATAGTGATCGCCCTGTGGCGGTATGTTTCGCGAAAACGTCTCGGAGGCGCATTCTCGTAACCTCATCATAACCGCGCTGCCTTACTGATGAGAGATACCCTGATGACAGCAGTTCCAGCCCGTTGGTGAGGGCCGTTGAGCTTTTGTGCTGAGTATCGGGTAGCATGCGTCGCATGTTGGGAGGCGTGGGTACCCCTGCTTAGCACCAACGGCTGTGGCCATTGTTCTGCTAGAAAATTTGCCCAATGATCTCGCTTCCCTGAAAATACAGCCCGCGATCCCGGAGTTTTCATGCCGTCTCAAACTGAACTGGCCAACGCTATTCGTGCCCTTGCCATGGACGCGGTCCAGACAGCGAAATCTGGGCACCCCGGTGCGCCGATGGGTATGGCGGATATTGCAGAGGTGCTTTGGAATCGGCTCATGAGACACAATCCGGCGAATCCGGATTGGCCCAATCGCGACCGGTTCGTGTTGTCCAATGGCCACGGATCAATGCTGATTTATGCCTTGTTACATCTCACGGGGTATGAACTCTCCATTGAAGACTTGAAACAGTTCCGGCAGCTCCATAGCAAGACGCCGGGTCACCCGGAATATGGCTATGCGCCTGGCGTTGAGACCACGACCGGGCCGCTGGGACAGGGCATCGCGAATGCCGTCGGGATGGCGCTGGCAGAGAAAGCGCTCGCTGCCCAATTCAACCGCAATGGCCATACCATCGTCGATCACCATACCTGGGTCTTCTTGGGCGATGGCTGCCTCATGGAGGGCGTATCTCACGAGGCTTGCTCTTTGGCAGGCACGCTCGGCTTGGGCAAACTGATTGCGGTCTATGACGACAACGGGATATCTATCGACGGTGAAGTCGAGGGCTGGTTCACTGACGATACGCCCAAACGTTTCGAGTCCTACGGTTGGCATGTGATACCCGCCGTCGACGGCCACGACCCGGCTGCCGTTGAGGCAGCGCTGCTGGCCGCAAAGGCCGAGACGGGCAGACCGACGCTGGTTTGTTGTAAAACCGTGATCGGTAAAGGTAGCCCCAATAAACAGGGGACTGAGAGCTGCCATGGCGCCGCTCTGGGCGAGGAAGAAATTGCGCTCACGCGCGAGGCGCTGGGCTGGCGCCATGATCCGTTCGTAATCCCCGATGAGGTGCGAGAAGCTTGGGATCGACGACCCGCGGGTGCGGAGATGGAAGCCGAGTGGCAGCAAGGTTTCGATGCCTATCGCGACGCGCATCCCGACTTGGCAGATGAGTTGTTGAGACGACTCCGTGGAGAGCTACCCGCCGATTTCTCGGATCACGCGGACGCCTATATCTCTGACTGTGTGGCCGCGACGAACGACGTGGCCTCACGCAAGGCGTCCCAGCAGGCGCTCAACGCGCTGGGCCCTCACTTGCCCGAATTACTCGGCGGGTCTGCCGATCTGGCGGGCTCCAACCTCACCTTGTGGTCCGGTGCTCAGGGGGTTTCGGCGGTGAGCGCTGAAGGCAATTACGTTTATTACGGAGTGCGAGAGTTCGCCATGGCGGCGATCATGAACGGGGTGGCTTTACATGGTGGTTTCATTCCCTATGGCGCCACCTTCCTCATTTTTATGGAGTACGCGCGCAATGCGGTGCGCATGTCGGCGCTGATGGGTCAACGGGTGCTGTATGTCTTCACTCACGACTCGATTGGTCTGGGAGAGGACGGCCCGACGCACCAGCCGGTCGAACAGCTCACAGCGCTGCGCGCCACGCCTAATCTGCAGACTTGGCGACCCGCTGATGCGGTGGAGTCCGCGATTGCCTGGAAGCAGGCGTTACTTCGCGACAATGGCCCCACTGCTATGATTTTCTCCCGCCAAACCTTGCCCCATCAGGTCGGCACTTCGGAGCAGGTAGAAGGCGTTCATCGTGGTGGCTATGTACTGATGCGCGAGCAGGGCGATCTCGATGCCATTGTCATTGCGACCGGCTCCGAGGTGGCCTTGGCCGTCGAGGCCGCTGGCCGCCTCACTCAGGCAGGTAGGGGCGTCCGAGTTGTTTCCATGCCGTGCGCCGAGGTCTTCGAAGCGCAGGAGGCGGGCTATCGTGAGGCCGTGCTGCCCAGCGATGTGCTGGCCCGGGTGGCAGTGGAAGCCGGCCATACCGACTTTTGGTACAAGTATGTGGGTCTCGACGGCCGCGTGGTGGGGATGTCCTCTTTTGGGGAATCTGCACCAGCGGAGGCACTCTTCAAGCACTTCGGCCTGACGGCGGACAATGTGGTGGCCGCAGTCGAGGACGTGATACTCGATTGACCATGCGTTTTGCGATCAACGGCTTCGGGCGGGTCGGGCGAACGCTTCTGCGGGTGTACCACTCCCGGGAAGATGCGCGCGGGCGTCTGGAGCTGGCGGCCATCAATGAGATCGCCGATGCCGATACTGTGGTGCATCTGGCGCGCTACGATTCGAACTATGGCCGTTACCCCGGACGCATCGCCCGCTCCGGCGAGCTGTTAGCGATTGATCAGCTGCTGGTTCCACTGAGCCATGTGCCAGAGGTGTCGGCGCTGCCGTGGCGCGCACTCGATATTGATTTGGTCTTTGAGTGCACCGGTGCGTTTACTGACCGCGCTACCGCCGAGCAGCACCTGCATTCGGGCGCTGAAAGAGTGTTGTTTTCACACCCGGCCGAATCGGATGTTGATGCCACGATTGTCTTTGGCGTAAACGACCAAGACCTTACCGCTGAGATGGACGTTGTTTCGGCGGCATCTTGCACCACCAATGCGGTAGTGCCCGTGTTGTCGACGTTGTCTCAGGCATTTGGCATTGAAGCGGCCACCATAACCACCATTCACTCGCTGATGAATGACCAGCCGGTATTGGACGCCTATCACCATACGGATTTGCGCAAGACCCGAGCGTCCTCGCAATCGATTATTCCTGTCGATACTGGACTGGCGGTCGGCATAGAGCGCATTCTACCGGCGCTGGCAGGCAAGCTGTCTGCCCACGCGCTCAGGGTCCCCACTACCAAGGTGTCGGCGATCGAGTTAACGGTGGCGACAGAGCGTGCCTGTGACACTAAGAGCATCAATGCCGCACTCCGGGATGCAGCAGAGGCCAGCCTGTTGGGGGTATTGGACTATTCCCTCGAGCCCTTGGCCTCCTGTGACTTCGCCGGTGAGGCGGCATCGGCGATTGTGGATGCCCAGCAGACACAGGTGGCGGCAGGCCGACTCGCGAAAATCTTGATCTGGTTCGACAACGAGTGGGCCTATGCCAGCCGTATGATCGACGTGGCACTCGCATGGGAGCAGCTCGTCAACGCCGCCCGGCCCGCGACGGCGGAGAGCACACAGTGAGATTAATGAGCGAGCTCGATCTCTCGGGTCGCCGCGTGCTGATCCGGGAAGATTTGAACGTGCCGTTGCGAGATGGCGAGATTACAAACGATGCGAGATTGCGCGCGGCAGCGCCCTCGATACTGGCGGTGCTTGAGCAAGGTGCCGCGGTCATCGTGATGTCACATCTTGGCCGGCCGACGGAGGGGGAATGGAGCGAGGAGGCGTCCATGGCGCCCATTGCCCGCCGACTGGCTGAGCTCCTGGAGCGAGATGTGTTGCTGGCGACCGCGTGGCGGCAGGTGGCGCCGCTGCCGGGCGATGTCGTGTTGCTGGAGAATGTGCGTTTCAATACCGGCGAGGCGGCCGACGACGCCTTGCTGTCTGCGGATTACGCGTCGCTATGTGATGTATTTGTGATGGATGCCTTTGGCACGGCGCATCGGGCGCAGGCATCAACGCACGGCGTAGTGCACAGTGCCCCGGTGGCATGTGCGGGGCCTCTACTCCACGCTGAATTGACGGCACTGGAGCGCGCTTTGACCGGAGCGCAAAAACCGATGCTGGCGGTCGTTGGCGGCTCCAAGGTGTCGACCAAGCTGGAAGTACTGGATCAGCTCTCCAAGCAATGTGACAGTCTCGTCGTGGGTGGCGGTATTGCCAATACCTTCCTCGCTGCCGCCGGATACCCGGTGGGCCAGTCACTGTGTGAATGGGATCTGATAGAGACGGCGCGGCGGCTCATGGATCAGGTCGACATTCCCCTGCCCCTCGATGTGGTGGTGGCGCCGGGTATTGACGAGGGTCACCGGGCTCAGGTCAAGCTTGCCGCGGAGGTGACGGAGCAGGACATGATTTTGGATGTGGGCCCGGAGACGGCGGCAGGCATTGCAGAGCGCATACAGCAAGCGGCAACGATTTTATGGAACGGTCCGCTCGGAGTATTTGAGCAGGAGGCCTTCGCCAACGGCACGCAGGTGCTGGCCGAAGCTATCGCATCGAGCGATGCTTTCTCTCTGGCGGGCGGCGGCGATACGCTGGCGGCCATCGATCAGTTTGGCGTGGCCGACGCGATATCCTATATCTCTACTGGCGGCGGAGCTTTTCTGGAGTATGTTGAGGGCAAGGAACTACCGGCGGTCTCGGCATTGAAAGCCCGCGCAGAAGTGAACGAGCGCAAGGGCCGATAAGTCAGCGCTACTTTCGACAAAAGAGGAAATACACATGGCACTGATCAGCTTGAGGCAACTATTGGACCATGCCGCTGAGCACGGTTACGGCGTGCCGGCGTTCAACGTCAATAATCTTGAGCAGACGCGTGCCATTATGGAGGCGGCGGACCAGACCGACTCGCCGGTGATCATGCAGGCGAGTGCCGGAGCAAGAAAATACGCGGGAGCGCCGTTTCTCCGCGCACTGATGGAGGCGGCCATGGCCGAGTTTCCTCATGTCCCGGTTGTGGTGCACCAGGATCATGGCACCTCTCCCGGAGTATGCCAGCGCTCCATTCAGCTCGGGTTTAGCTCGGTGATGATGGATGGTTCTCTGGGGGAGGACGGTAAAACCCCCATGGATTACGACTACAACGCCGGTGTGACCCGCCGGGTCGTGGACATGGCACATGCTTGTGGCGTGTCGGTTGAGGGAGAGATTGGCTGTCTCGGTTCACTGGAAACCGGAGAGGCGGGTGAAGAAGACGGTATTGGCGCAGCTGGTAAGCTCAGTCACGACCAGCTGTTGACCGATCCGGAAGAGGCGGCACAGTTTGTCGCAGACACTGGCGTGGACGCCTTGGCGATTGCCTGTGGCACGAGTCACGGGGCTTACAAGTTCACCCGTCCGCCCACAGGCGATATTCTGGCGATGGATCGCATCAAGGCGATCCACACCCGCATTCCCAACACGCATCTCGTGATGCACGGCTCGTCAGCCGTTCCTCAGGACTGGTTGGCGGTGATCAATGAATTCGGAGGCGAGATTCCCGAAACCTACGGCGTGCCGGTTGAGCAGGTGGTTGAGGGGATCAAGCATGGGGTGCGGAAGGTCAACATCGACACTGATTTGCGTCTCGCCTCCACAGGCTCGATTCGACGTTTTCTGGCGGAGCACCCCGCTGAATTTGACCCGCGCAAGTACCTTGCCGCCAGTCTTGAGGCCATGAAAGCGATTTGTGTTGACCGATACGAAGCGTTCGGCACCGCGGGCAATGCATACAAGATTAAGCCGCTGTCACTCGCCGATATGCAGGCCCGCTACGCCGCATAGTGTGAGGCTCACTCCCTCGGGGAGTGGGCATTTTGCCAAGTACCGATCGTGTGTTGCCGGGCACTAAGCCGTATGATCTCGGTTTTTTCGGCGGCACATTGAGCAGATGGCGCAGTCCTACATCAAACGCATTCTCAACGCGCAGGTCTACGACGTGGCGCGGGAGACGCCTTTGGATGCGGCGCCGCTGTTATCTGCCCGTCTGGGTAATCAGGCCTTTCTGAAGCGCGAGGACTTGCAGCCGGTCTTTTCTTTCAAGTGCCGTGGCGCCTATAACAAGATGGTTCACCTCGACGAGGCCGCTCGGGCCGGGGGCGTCGTGGCGGCCTCGGCAGGCAATCACGCACAAGGTGTCGCGCTGGCGGCCTCGAAGCTGGAAATCAAGGCGACGATCGTGATGCCCGTCACCACACCCGTAATAAAGGTGGATGCGGTGAAGGCGCTGGGTGCCAAAGTGGTGATGTACGGTGATTCATTCGAAGAAGCCGCGGTGTGTGCCCGGGCGCTGACAGAATCGGAAGGCTTCACCTTTATTCACCCCTTTGATGACCCCGATGTGATTGCCGGCCAGGGGACTGTGGCAGTTGAGCTGGTGCGGCAAGCTCAACTGCCCCTGGACTACGTATTTGTTTGTTGCGGCGGCGGCGGATTGCTGGCCGGCATGGCTGCCTATCTGCGATACGTCTGGCCACAGACGCGGATTATCGGTGTGGAGCCGGAGGACGCCGCCTGCGTTCAGGCCGCCTTGAACAAAGGCCGTCGCGTTACGCTCCGCGAGGTAGGGCTTTTTGCCGATGGCTGTGCTGTGGCGCAGGTGGGGAAGGAGACCTTTCGGCTGATTCGTGAGTGCGTTGATGACGTGATCACCGTCAGCACCGACGAAATTTGTGCCTCGGTGAAGGATATTTTCGAGGATACCCGCGCGATTGCCGAGCCGGCCGGCGCGCTGGCGGTGGCCGGCATGAAGAAATACTCGGCGGAGCATGATGTGACTGGCGCCTCGATGGCGGCGACCGTCAGCGGCGCCAATACCAACTTTGACCGGCTGCGCTACATCTCGGAGCGCACAGAGATTGGTGAGCGGCGCGAGGCAGTGCTCAGTGTGACGATTCCGGAGCGGCCCGGTGCATTCAAGGCCTTTTGTAATGATATCGGCAAGCGCAATGTGACAGAGTTCAACTACCGATACGAGACCGCCGCCGAGGCGAGGGTGTTTGTCGGCCTCACCGTCACGCCTGGGGATCAGAGTCTGGACGCCTTGCAGGATACGCTCAGAAAAAAGGGTTATCGGGTGCTGGATATGACCGATAATGAAACCGCCAAGTTGCACCTCAGGCATATGGTGGGCGGACGTCTCTCAAAAGACATCAGTGATGAGATGGTGTTCCGGGTGGAGTTTCCGGAGCGGCCCGGCAGCCTGCTCCAGTTCCTGACCGTGCTGGGCAACGAATACAGTATTTCGCTGTTTCATTACCGCAACCACGGCGCCGCTTTTGGGCGCATTCTGGTGGGAATGCAGGTGCCCGAGGGTAAACGTGCCGGCCTTAGAAAAGCGTTGAATCGTTTGGGATACCGGTTTTGGGAAGAGACCGACAACCCCGCTTATCGCGAATACCTGGGCTCAGTGGAGCGAACCTAAACCTCGCGTAACCTGGCCGGCGCTCTCCCAGCCGTGTGGAGGCGCGGCCGGGATTCACTCGAACAAGGTCAGGCCTTCCTCGCTTAAAAAACCATCCAGTCGCTGATCGTGTGCTTCGCTCTCCCAATCGTTCACACGTTGCAGGGCAAAACCCACCCCCAATCTGAGACCGCTGACCTGTGTAAAAAGCCGGTCATAAAAACCGCCGCCATACCCCAATCGCATGCCGCTATTGCCACAACCCAAAAGGGGTGTCAGGAATAGATCAATGGCGGCTGCATCGACCATTGGCGCTGCAGGTATAGGTTGCAGGACACCGCCGATGGTTGCCTCCACGTCGTCACCTGCCTGCCAGTGATGAAATGACATGGACTTGCCATTCACTCTTGGGTACACAATGTCAGCACCTCGATCGCGCGCTGCCTGCGCCAACAGCGAAGGGTCAAATTCCGATTCATGTTTCAGATAGCTGCCAACCAGCGTAGCGTCCGCCCAGGGCTGCCAAGTAACCAGATGTTGCAGGGCGTTTTTCGCGCAATCGGCTCGATGAGCTGCACTGAGTGCGTCCCGGTCTGATCGTAGGCGTCCTCGCAGGGCCCGTTTTTGCTGAACCGTGTCAAAAGCAGCGGTCATGACGCGTGCATTGATATGCAGATGATCGAGGGGGAGGGAGGAGCGAGAAAAAATGACCCGCGGTACCGCTGACGAATAGGCCCTTGAACCCCTGCGGCTCAAGGTGGTGACCACCACGCGACTTCAGGCTTCCCGGTTCTGGCCAGGCTTGCTCAACAGTCGCGGAAGTGACCTCCGGGTACTGCATTATCGGCTCGAGGACAAATCGTCTGGCGAATACTTCAGGCCGTGCACAGTATAGCTGAATCAGAGATTCAGTTAATCTCAAGTTGTCTGAGCTGGTAAAGGACCTCATCGAGCTGACTGTTCAGCGCGGAGAGGCGCTCTTGCTCTTCGCTGGTCTCAACAGGATTGTCCCCGGTCTTGAGCGCCAGTAGCTCGTGGCTGATATTGAGTGCCGCCATGATCGCAACGCGCTCCAAACCGATGACCTTACCGGTCGAGCGAATGTCACGCATGTGCTGATCCAGATATCGAGCTGCCTGAGTCAATGCTGCCTCCTCATCGGGGGGGCACGTCACCTGATATTCTTTGTCGAGGATATCGACGCTGACGGTGCTGGGGCGACTCACGCGCTGCCATCCAGAGAACGCAGCCTGGCAAGCGAATTCTCTACGTGCTCGCTGGCCTGTCTTTGGCGCTCCAACAATTCTCTGCGCTCTCGTTGCAACTCTGCAGCACGAAGCTTCAGGGCGCGGTTCTCACGATTCAGCTCGCGGCTGAGTTCGATCAGGTCGTTTACTTTTTTTTCCAGCGCCTGGATGAGGTTATCAGCCACGGAGGGTACACTGCGTTGCGAGCAAGCCAGCACTATAATGCCCGTTGTTTCATTGGGTCAACGTGCCGCCGTGTCGAGCAGACTGCTTTCGCCTGATCAGGTTTGGGTAGCCCGACTGCCAGGCGCCTGACCCTGATGACCCCACATTCATCCTGATTGAGGAACGACTCACAGTGTTACTAGATGCACTCGGCGCCTTTGAAGATATGCCGTCTTGGGGTGATGCGGCGGATAGTCTTTTCAACGCTGGCCAGACGTTGAACCCCTCGGCGCTGCATGGAGCAATGGCAGGTTTGTTAGGAGCGGGGTTTAGTCCCCACACGGAACATCATTTTTCGGCGACGGTTGCGGCGCTGGAGAAAGCGCTTGCCATTGATCTCACGGGCGATCTGGTCGATTTTGTTTCTCGCCTGAGCCTGGCGACCCTGTCCGCGATACAAGATGCCGATTACACCTTTCAGCCCTTACTGCCGGAGGATGACGGCTCGCTGGAGGAGCGCCTGTTGTCTATTGCCGAATGGAGCCGGGGGTTTTTATCGGGATTTACTCAGGGCATTACGCTCAGAGAGGCAGCGGGTGAGCCCATCCCGACTATGACCGCTGAGGCACTCAAGGACATGGCAGTGATTGCCCAGGTCGACACCGAGGAAAGCGACTCTGAAGACGCAGAGCGTCAACTCGAAGACATCATCGAATATATTCGCTTTGCGGCGATCAACATCGTCACTGAGGCGCAATCTTTACAGGAAGGCAACAGTGAAAATCTCCAAAGCTGAATTTATCCGCCGCCGCAAACAACTGATGGCGATGATGGATCGCCATAGCATCGCTATCATTCCCGGCGCGCGTGAGGTGACCCGCAGCCGCGATACCGAGTACCCCTTTCGCCAGAACAGCGATTTGTTCTATCTCACAGGCTTCGAGGAGCCCGATGCGGTGCTAGTGCTGGTGCCCGGACGTCGCCAGGGTCAGGTCGTCTTTTTCTGCAGAGAGCGGGACCCAGAAATGGAGCTGTGGAATGGCTACCGTCTCGGGCCGGAGGGTGCCGCTGCTTACCTCGGGGTCGACGATGCTTTTCCGATCGACGACCTCGACGAAATCCTTCCCGGGCTAATTGAAGGTACCCAGCGCATTTACTACTCCATGGGCCATGACGATGTGTTCGACCAGCGCGTGATGGGGTGGGTGAATCAAATCCGCAGGCTGGTGCGTTCGGGCGCGGCCCCGCCGGCTGACTTTACCGATCTGGCGTTTTTGCTCCACGAGCAGCGCCTGATCAAATCCGCGGCGGAAATTCGCGTGATGAAAAAGGCGGGGGAAATCAGCGCGGCGGCACACGTGCGGGCCATGCAGGAGTGCCAACCGGGACGATACGAGTACCATCTTGAGGCCGCGATTCAGCACACCTTTTCTGAGCACGGCGCGCGGTTTCCGGCTTATAACTCCATTGTCGGGTCAGGTGCTAACGCCTGTGTGCTGCATTACACGGAGAACGCATCGCGGATGAAGTCCGGCGACCTGGTGCTGATTGATGCGGGTTGCGAGTATCAGGGCTACGCCGCCGACATCACGCGAACCTTTCCGGTCAGCGGCCGATTTTCTCCAGAGCAGCGGGCGATATATGACGTGGTACTCGAGGCGCAGCGCGCCGCGATTGCCAAAGTGCGCCCGGGCAATACCTGGAATCAGCCCCACGATGCCACGGTGCGCGTGATCACTCGGGGCCTGATTAAGTTAGGCCTTCTGAAGGGGAAAGAGCGGGAATTGATCAAGGCTGAGGCTTACCGGGATTTCTATATGCACCGCGCGGGCCACTGGCTGGGTCTCGATGTGCACGATGTGGGCGATTACCGTGTCGACGGCCGCTGGCGGCAGCTCGAGCCCGGGATGGTGCTGACTATCGAGCCGGGTATTTATATAGCGGCCGACAACACCAAGGTTGCCAAGCGCTGGCGCGGCATTGGTATTCGTATTGAAGACGACGTCGCGGTGACAGAAACCGGCTGCGACGTGCTCACCGCGGATGTCCCCAAGCGCGCTGACGATATTGAAGCACTGATGTCCGAGGCGTCATGAGGGACGGGCAGCGGGTCCTGATTCTCGGTGGAGGTCTGGCAGGCCTCTCGTTTGCTATTGCGCTGGCAACAGAAGCCCCGACCTTGGATGTCACGTTGCTGGAGGCGCATCCCTTTAGATCGGGAACACCCAACCTTATGGACACCCGGGGCTCAGCGCTGAACCTTCACTCCGTTGAGCTTTTAAAGCGCTGGGATCTTTGGTCTGCGCTGGCATCCCACACCGGCGCGATAGGCGATATTCATGTGTCCCATCGCGGGCATTTTGGCAGCGCTCTGATGACGGCCGAAGAGCTCGACGTGCCTGCACTGGGTTACGTGGTGGAAAATCACGAACTGGGTCGGGCACTTCTGGCGGGCGCCGAACAACTGGGGGTGAACGTCCGCGCGCCTGTCCGCTGTGTTTCGCTGGAGACTGGTGCAGAGAAGCCGGCTGTGCTGACCGACGAGGGTGACCGACTCACTGCAGATCTGGTGCTGCTCGCGGCGGGCGTTGTCAAGGAGTGGTTTGAGGGGTTAGGTATCGGCGTGGAAGAGCGGCCCACGGGCAATCACGCGGTGGTGTTTAATGCCAGCTTTCCGGGAGTGCAGCAGAGGCGCGCCTTCGAGCGCTTCACACCCCATGGTCCTCTGGCGGTGCTGCCACTGCCCTCCCTGGCGCGATCAGAGCAACGTTTTAATGTGGTGTGGTCGGTACCGGAGAAGGAGATCGAAACCCTGGGCAGCTTGGAGAACGAGACCTTTATCGCCGCGTTTCAAAATGCTTTTGGCTGGCGACTTGGCCGAGTCAGCGATGTGGGGCAGCGTAGCCAGTGGCCGCTGCTGCGCTTGACTGCTTCTGAGCAATATCGATCAGGCTTTCTTTTGGTGGGGAATGCGGCGCACACACTGCACCCTGTGGCAGGCCAGGGCCTCAACCTGTCGTTACGAGAGGCGGATCTGTTGGCATCCGAGCTGGCGATTGCGGTGCGCGAAGGTCAGCCCATTGGCCAATTGGGCAGTCTGAAGCGCTACCTTGAGCGGGCAACTGATGAGCAGTACTTCATCACAAGCAGCACGGACCTGCTGGCGACACTATTCAATCGCCGGGGCCCACTGCTTGATGCACCGAGAAATCTGTCACTGGCTCTGCTCGACTTGGTTCCAGCGGTGCGCGCCCGGGTTGCCAACCTTGGCACCGGTCAGCGCAGTGCCGGCAACGCTCTCGGTTGATTAGGCTGAGCGGGCAATGACACATCCCGATATCCTGATTGTCGGCGCAGGGGTCGCCGGTCTGTCGCTGGCGACCGCGCTGGGGCGAGAGGAATTTCGTGTCACGGTGATCGATGGCGCAAAGCGTCCGCCGCCACCCACGGCCGACAGAGCGATTGCGGACTGGGACCTGCGCGTCAGTGCGCTGACCCCGGCTTCGATTGAGTTTCTGGAGAGGCTGGGTGCCTGGTCAGCCATACCTGGCGACCGCACCGGTTGCTATACCGGCATGAAGGTGTGGGACGGCCACGGCAGCGGTCGCATTGGCTTCGACGCCAGCGAGGTCAATGCCCCCTATCTTGGACACATTGTTGAAAACCGGCTGACGCTGCAGGCGCTGTTGCAATGCGCAGAGACCTGTCCGGGCGTTGAGGTGCGGTGGGAGTGCGCCATGGAGAACATGACGCTCACTGCTTCCGGCTGGGGAATTCACTGCGAGGATGGCTCGACCTTTTGCGCGCCCCTCACCGTAGGGGCGGATGGTGCGCATTCGCGAGTGCGGGAGTGGGCGGCCATGCCCACGCGCGATTGGAGCTACGAACAGAGCGCTATCGTGGGCACCGTGACACTGGCATCCCATCATCAGGACGCCTGCTGGCAGGCTTTTCTTGATACCGGTCCGCTCGCTTTGTTGCCGCTAGCGGACGAGGACAAAGTGGCCATCGTCTGGTCGCTCGATGAGTCGCAGCACGAGCCAATCGCGGCGTTGTCGGATGAGGCATTTGTATCGGCGCTGAATCGGGCGCTGGGGGATGACGGGCCGCGGGCCAAGGCCGTCGGCCCGAGAGCAAGCTTCCCCCTCAAGCAGTCCCATGCAGTTGACTATATCGATGAAGGTTTGGTGCTGGTGGCCGATGCGGCCCACAGCCTTCATCCTCTCGCAGGCCAGGGCATCAATCTGGGCCTCAGTGATGTCAGGGTGCTGGCCGAGGAGTTGACCGCGGGCAAAGCCAAAGGTTTGGCGATCGACAGCCCGGTCGCACTCAAGCGCTATCAGCGCCAGCGAAAGACCGAAAATCTCGCCATGATGGCGGCGATGGAAGGATTCAAGCGCGGTTTTGGCAGCCGGAATCCGCTGACGGTCATTGCGCGCAATATCGGACTGGGTCTGGTGGACCAACAAGCCTGGCTGAAACGGTGGTTCATGGGGCAGGCGCTTAGCTGAGCTTGATTGTCGTGGCGTGCGCTGAACTGTTATCTAAGTAAGGCAGGGCGGTTGACAGTCACTGCTGTTGCCGCGGCGAGAGAATCACCCCTCACTGTTTGATATTTCTGGTACTAGCGCAGTGACAATATTGGCCAATGATGTGCTTCGGCGTGCGCGCGCAGGGTGTCGTCGGGGTCCACGGCGACGGGATGCCCCACTGCACTCAATAGCGGCAGATCATTGTGAGAGTCAGAGTAGAACCAGCTGTCCGTCGGCTCTCCGGCCTCGGGGTAGCTTTGCCGCCAAGCTGCGAGATGACTGACCTTGCCCTCCCTAAAGCAAGGACTGCCCTCGGCTTTACCGGTATAGCATTCGTCCAGCACGCCGACCCCGCTGCCAAGCCAGTGCTCAAACCCCAGCCTCGCCGCCACCGGCTCGGCCACCACGGTGTGAGTGGCAGTCATCAGCAGCAGCGTATCCCCCTTAATGCGGTGTTCGTTAAGCAAGTCAAATGCTTTGTCGCGTAGCATCGGCTCGATGCACTCTGAAACGAACTGACGTTGCAGTGACCTGACGGCGGAGCGCGTCATTCCGGTTAGCGGTTCGAGCACAAAGTCGAGATAGGCCGTCATGTCGAGGCTCCCGGCCTGGTAATCGGCGTAAAACGCGTCGTTTTTCTGGCGAAAAGAGTCGGCATTGGCTAAGCCGGCATCGCACAGAAACTCTCCCCATCGGTGATCGGAGTCGCCCGCCAGCAGCGTGTTGTCGAGGTCAAAAATCGCCAGTGCCATAGGGTGGCCCGATTCGCTATCGAAGAAAGATGTCTCCCCACGTGCCGTCAAAGGAGGATGTGTGGAAGAATACGGTCTGCAGGCCTGTGTCTCAATCCCGGGCCAATATTTGATCAACTTCCGGAAAGCGATTTTGGAGCAAGCAGAAGACAAAGAACGCGTGATCGACCGCGACGGCTTTCGTCCCAATGTTGGAATTGTGGTCTGTAATGACGAGGATCAGGTTTTGTGGGGGCGTCGCATCAATGGCCGCGACTCTTGGCAGTTCCCCCAGGGCGGCATGAACCGTGATGAGAGCCCCGAGGCGGCCATGTACCGGGAGCTGGAGGAAGAGATGGGGCTGCGCCCGGGGTCGGTGGACCTGCTGGGCCGCACCCAAGGATGGCTTCACTATCGTCTGCCCAAGCGATTCATTCGCAAAACCGAGGACCCCGTCTGTATTGGCCAGAAGCAGATTTGGTTTTTGCTTCGTCTCATAGGCGCTGAGAGTGATATCGATCTGGCGGCCCACGATGACCCTGAGTTCGATCACTGGAAGTGGGTGAGTTACTGGTATCCCGTGACGGCCGTGGTGGACTTTAAGCAGGCCGTATACCGGCAGGCATTGAGCCAGCTGGCAGGCCGTTTGGTGCCAAAGTCACGCAGTCAGCGCAGACGCAGGAGACCGCGTTAATGCTTGAGGTACTGCGTCGCCTGATTCAGGACGTGAACGCTGCGGATTCCCTTGAAGACGCACTCGCCCTGATCGTCGCCCAGGTCAGAGCCGCGATGCGCACCGACGTCTGCACGGTCTACCTTCACGATAAAGCCACACAAAAACTGGTCTTTCGCGCGACCGAGGGCTTGAACTCGGAAAAGGTCGGTCAGTTTGGATTGGGTTTCGATGAAGGTTTGGTAGGTTGGGTCGCCACCCGCGAAGAACCTTTGAATCTGGACGATGCCAGTGCGCACCCCCAGTTTCAGTTGGTTGAGGGCCTGGGCGAGGAGCCTTTCAATGCTTTTCTGGGTGCACCCATCGTGCATCAGCGCGATCTGCTGGGTGTCTTGGTGGTGCAGCAGGGCGATCACCGCCGGTTCTCGGAGGACGAAGAAGCCTTTCTGATCACTGTCTCAGCGCAGCTGGCAGGCCTCATTGCCCATGCGGAGCTTGCGGGAGTGATCCGGGAGTCTGCGACGGTGCCTGAGGATTCGGAGGGCGGTGCACGCCTGTCTGGGGTAGCCGCGTGTTCGGGGATCGGTATCGGCATCGCAGCATGGGTTTCGCCCCATGCCGACTTGCAAACGGTGCCATCGAGGGAATCATCGGATCGTCGGGCTGAGCTAAAAGCATTCAGAGAAGCGCTGGCGAGTGTGCGCAGCGATATTCAGCAGGTTGCCGAGAACCTCGAGGAAGAACTGGGTCCCGAGGATCGCGCGCTGTTTGGGGTTTATCTGAGCATTCTGGATGATTCTGCGCTGGGCGGAGAAGTGGCGGCATTGATTAAAGCTGGTGAATGGGCGCAGGGCGCACTGAGTCAGGTCATGCTGCGCCACATTCGTCACTTTGAGCGTATGGAGCACTCTTATTTGCGCGAGCGCGCAGTGGACGTCCGCGATCTTGGCACCCGGGTGCTTGGATATCTGCAGGATGCCAACCGGCAAGAAGTCGATTATCCAGATGCGACGGTGCTGGTGGCTGAGGAGCTCACCGCCTCTGCGCTGGGAGAGGTTCCGCGCGAAAAGTTGGTCGGCATTGTGTCGATGCGCGGCAGCGCCAACAGCCATACCGCTATCCTCGCGAGGGCGATGGGTATTCCCGCTGTCGTGGGCGTGGAGGATTTGCCGCTCAAGCAGTTGCCCGATCGTCAGCTGGTTGTCGATGGTTACAACGGTCGGGTCTATGTGAATCCCCACCCCGATTTGCTGTCGCGATTTGAGGGCTTACTGGCCGAGGATGAGGCGCTCTTTGAGGAACTGGCGCCGCTGGCCCAGCAGCCGGCGGCGACCTCTGACGGACACGCTGTGCCACTGTGGGTCAATACGGGGGTTGCAGCCGACGTGCAGCGCGCTCGGGAGTTTGGTGCAGGGGGTGTCGGGCTGTATCGCACCGAAGTCAGTTTCCTGTTGCGCGACCGGTTTCCCAGCGAAGAGGAGCAGCGTCAGCTGTATCGCGAGCAGCTGGAGGCCTTGCACCCTTCCCCCGTGACCATGCGAACATTGGATATCGGTGGCGACAAGGCGCTCCCCTATTTTCCGATTGAGGAATCCAACCCTTTTCTGGGGTGGCGGGGCATCCGAGTCACCCTTGACCACCCGGAGATTTTCTTGACCCAGGTGCGTGCCATGCTCAAGGCCAACGAGGGACTGGATAACCTGCGCATTCTGCTCCCCATGGTGACAGCGATAGATGAGTTGCGATCAGCGCGAGAGTTGATTTTGCGTTGCCATAGCGAGGTAATGAGCGAGGGTTTCAGTGCGGCGCTGCCCCCTATTGGTGTGATGATTGAGGTGCCTGCTGCGGTGTATCTGGCAGGTCCGTTGGCGGAAGAAGCGGGTTTCCTCTCAGTGGGTTCCAATGATTTGACCCAGTATCTGCTCGCGGTCGACCGAGGCAACGCGCGGGTGGCGGATTTGTATCAGGCCCTGCATCCGGCTGTCTTGGCTGCCTTGCGTGACATTATTGACGCGGCACACCATCACGATAAGTCAGTCAGCATTTGCGGCGAGCTGGCGGGAGATCCGCGTGCCGCGCCGCTGCTAGTGGCCATGGGCTTCGATCAACTGTCCATGAATGCCGGGAGCTTATCGGTGATCAAGCGGGTATTGAGCGCGTTCAGCCGCGATGAGCTGTCACAGTTACTGGCAATCGTGCGGCCCCTGAGATCGGCGCAGGAAGTCGTGAGCGCCTTGGATCAAGCGCTTGGCGATCGCGGTCTGGATATTTTCCTGCGTCGTGGGAGTGCCGTTTAGGTGCTGCCCTACCCAGACATAGATCCGGTGGCGGTGGCGCTGGGCCCGATCAAGGTGCACTGGTATGGCCTCACCTATATCGGTGGTCTGGCATTTGCCTGGTGGTTGGCGCGCCTGCGAACCGTGCAGCCCCATTCGCCTTTAAAAAGAGACCAGGTCGATGATCTCATTTTTTATGCGGCGATCGGCGTGGTGCTGGGCGGGCGCATGGGATACGCCCTTTTCTATGGCTTTGAGCGGCTGGCGTCTGACCCACTGTGGCTATTTCGCGTCTGGGAGGGTGGTATGGCCTTTCATGGCGGTCTTCTCGGCGTGTTGGCGGCGATGGCCTTGTTTGCCCGCCAGCGCGACATTCAATGGGGCCGGCTGATGGATTTTGTTGCACCGCTGACGCCGGTGGGTTTGGCCCTGGGGAGGCTCGGCAACTTTATTGGCCAAGAGTTATGGGGCAGGCCCACCGACGCACCCTGGGCCATGATATTCCCCAATGACCCGTTGGCACTGGCGCGCCATCCCTCCCAGCTTTACCAGTTCGCGTTAGAGGGGTGTTTGCTGTTTCTGGTATTGCTGTGGTTTAGCCGCAGGCCTCGACCCGCCTGGGTGGTATCAGCTGTCTTCCTGATGGGCTATGGCGTTCTCCGGTTCATCGCGGAGTTTTTCCGCGAGCCCGATGCGCATATCGGCTTCGATGCTTTGGGCTGGATGACACGCGGGCAGCTACTGTGTGTGCCCATGCTGATCGCCGGACTGTGTCTACTCTACTGGGTTTATCGCCCTAACAACCGATGAGGCTGCTATGCAGGCGTATCTCGACTTACTCAAAGACATTCGCGACAGCGGAATAGACCGTGGTGATCGCACCGGCACGGGCACGCGTTCGGTGTTCGGGCGTCAATTGCGATTCGACCTCACAGCAGGGTTTCCCATTCTGACCACCAAGCGGGTGCATTTTAAAAGCGTCGTCAACGAGCTGATTTGGTTTTTGAGCGGCGATACCAACACCCAGTGGTTGCGAGAAAATGGCGTCAGTATCTGGGATGAGTGGGCGACTGAAGAAGGCGAACTGGGTCCACTGTATGGTGCACAGTGGCACGCGTGGCCCACCCGGGACGGCGGCAGTATCAATCAGATTGAGTACGTTGTGGACTGCTTGAAGCACCGCCCGGAGAGCCGCCGCATCCTTTTTCATGCTTGGAATGTCGAATACCTGCCGGATGAGACTGTGAGTCCGCAGGAAAACGTCCGAGCAGGGCGCATGGCGTTGCCGCCTTGCCATCTGCTCTACCAGTTTTATGTGGGGCGCGGCGCGCTGTCCGCGCAGCTTTATATCCGCTCAAGCGACGTCTTTTTGGGCCTGCCCTTCAACATTGCTTCGGTGGCGCTGCTGGTTCATATGCTGGCACAGCAGTGTGACCTGGCAGTCGGGGAAGTGGTGGTGACGCTGGGCGACGCGCACCTCTACAGCAACCATGGTGATCAGGTCAGCACCCAACTGGAGCGAACCCCTGGTGCGTTGCCGTCGCTGGGGATACTTAGAAAACCGGATTCCATTTATGGCTACCGATTCGAAGACTTCCAGCTCACGGGTTACGATCCTGCCTCCAACATCCCGGCGCCGGTGGCGATATGACAGGGCAGCGCCCAGAAAACGACGTGCCCGTGGTGTTGGTGCTGGCGGCGGCCGAAAACGGCGTCATCGGCCGGGGCGATGCGTTGCCATGGGAGCTGCCGGACGACCTGCAGCACTTCAAGC
>CAJXDE010000002.1 GCA_913052635.1 uncultured Halieaceae bacterium | reverse complement strand
GACTCCCCTCCGAAGACCGCGTGACTATCCGCCAGGTGGCCGAGATGCGTTTCGCGCGGGATTTCGCCAACGGCGCCTTCGCCGACTACCTCGAGGAAGATGACAAAGGCCAGATCAGCCTGCGCCGATTGCCGGCGGAGGATGATCCGATGCTGAACCGCGTGCGCGGTCTGCGGCAACGTCACTATGTATTTGTCGACACACTTCAGGGCCACTACTCAGGCTTTGCCGAGGACATGTACGGGCCCTATCAGGAGTGGAGAAAAGCCAGTTATGAAGAGACCGTCGCACTGCGCGAGCTAGAGACCGAGGCGCAACGAGAGATGATCGCAGGCGGTGCGGCGATTCTTGCAGGCGTGCTTGCCCAGACATCGGGTAGTCGCACCACGCGCAGCGCCGGTGCGGTCGGTGTACTTGGTGGTGGCGCTTTGTTGAAAAGCGGCTTGGAAAAGCGCGCTGAATCCAACATTCACTCACTCGCACTGGAGGAACTGGGACAATCCTTAGACGCCGAAATCACGCCTAGGGTGATTGAGCTCGAGGACCGCACGGTTCGCCTGACGGGTAACGTGGAAGACCAATACGATCAGTGGCGCGAACTGCTGGCCGATATCTATGCCGCCGAGCTCGCCGCACTGGAGCCCCCGGCTCCGCCCGCGGACAGCCTGCCGGCAGCGCCTGAATCGCAGGACTCGTGACCGACCACAAAGAGCAGCCCCTTTCCGCCACCACCTTCGAGCCCGCGCCAGCCAAAACAGAATCGGTTGACTTGGGATCAGAGGGGGGACAACCGCGACTGGTGGTGATCGCCCTCGCTACTGCCGCGGTGTTAATGGTCTTCGTTTTTTTTGTCCTGCCGCAGCTGGTGACCCCTGACGACGTCGCACCGGGCCTGATTGAACCGGAGCAGGCCGCATCATCTGGAAATATCGTTGCATCAGATAGCGTCGCGAAAGACACGGGTAATGAGCGTAGCCCCTTCGCCGAAGCCCGGGAAAGCGCGCTCAGACGCGATGCGCAGGAAGTGCTGCAGTCGCTGCTGACGCTGCAGGAATCGCTTGCGGAACGCGAGGTGGCGAAATGGGGCGAACCCATCTATGGAGAGGCTTTGGGTCACGCGACTGCGGGCGATACCGCCTACCGGGAGCGCGACTTTACCGGGGCCACCGAAGAGTACCAACTGGCCCTCGACCAGCTGCTTGAACTCGAGGCCAGCCTGCCCGAGCGCATTAAGGCGCTCTACGACACGCTGGTTTCGGCGATTGAGAGCGGTGACGTATTGGCCGCTCAGGCGCGCTTTAGCGAGCTGACCAAAATGGCACCAACCGACATCCGGCTGATTGCACTAGAGGATCGACTTGCCGCACTGCCCGCAGTGATCGCAGCATTGGATACCGCAGTCGAGAGAGAGGCGTCTGGCAATCTCGGCGCCGCAGTGGAGGCTGCCACCGACGCTACGCGAGCGGACCCCGCCCACCAGCGCGCGGACGCCCGCTTGAGTGAGTTGCGCACCGCGTTGACCCGGCAACAATTTACCGACGCCATGACCGCAGGCTACGGGGCCATGGGGACAAAAGCCTTCGAGAGCGCAGAGCAGCAATTCCGAAGCGCTGCGAGGCTGATACCTGGCGCGCCGGAGCCCGGTGCTGCACTGATTGAACTGGAGCAGGCCCGCACCCAGAACACCTTGCTGGGGCTGCGTGAGCAAGGCACACAAGCCGAGCGTGAGGAGCGCTGGGCCGACGCGGTGGGTCTGTATCAACAGGCGCTTGAGATCGACGCGCTGATGCTCTTTGCCACCGAGGGGGTGGCCCGCGCCGAGCCGCGGGCTGACCTAGACACGCGACTGGAGACCATGCCAAGAGAGCGCGACCGCCTGATCGATGCACGGATCATGCGCCTTGCACAAGACACACTGGCCGAGGCAGAAGCGATTGCGGACCGTGGCCCGCGTTTGCAAGCCCAAATTGCCGCGGCGCGCGATACCCTCGCCTATGCCAGTACCCCGGTGGCGGTGACCATGACCTCTGATGGACTCACCGACATCACATTGTTGCGCGTCAGGCGGCTGGGCACGCTGGCACAACAAACCCTGTCGCTGCGACCGGGCGTTTACACCGCTGTGGGCATCCGCAACGGATACCGCGACGTGCGGATCAAATTCGAGGTGCGGCCTGAACAACAGAACACGGTCGCGGTACGCTGTGTCGAAACGATTTGAGCGGGCGCCATGAACGATCGCGATAACGACACACTGACGCCTGATGCATTCTCGCCAGCGACGCCTTCGCAGGGCGGTGAGCAGTTGGCAGCGACTACCTTCGAGCCGCTCAGTCAGTCATCCCAGCAAAAAAAGCGTGTCAATGTGACCCGGGTAGCGCTCGGCGTAGCCGGGGTGCTGATCGCTGCACTGCTATTCTTTTTGTTCACCGCGCGCTCCCTCACCTTGAACATTGATGCCAAGGCAGAACCCGACTTCTCACTGAGTGGGCTGAACTGGTCCTTTGGCGAACGGCTGCTGGTGCGACCAGGAAACTACACGCTCTCAATTACCGCTGAGGGTTATCACCCCTACGAGCAGACCATTACGGTGGGCGATGCCGACACCCAACAGCTCGATATTCGCCTCGCACCCCTGCACGGTACCGTGACCATCGCCACGCAACCCGCCGCCGAAATTATCCTCGATGAACTGTCTCTGGGATCCGCGCCGCTGGTGGACCTGACGCTCGAGGCTGGCGTTTATCGCGTTGAAGCCGTGCTAGATCGCTATCAGCGCTGGCAGGGACAAATCGACGTCATTGGCCGCAACCAAAGCCAAACCGTGGACATCGTATTGTTGCCGGATTGGGCAAACGTCAGCTTTAGTGCCACGCCCACTACTGTAACGGCGAGCATCGATGGCCAGCCCGCCGAGACCACCGCCGCCGGTGTGGAAGTGCTCTCGGGCGAGCACGAGCTGACGCTAAGTGCACCGGGCTTTATGCCCCTGGCGCTGTCTTTGAGCATCGTGGCGGGTGTGGATCAAGATCTCGGCGCGGTGACGCTGACTCCAGCTGATGCCGCGCTGACCTTGGATAGCACGCCACCGGGTGCAGGTGTAACGGTGGACGGCGCGTTCGCCGGTCTGACACCGCTGGTTGTGCCCCTAAGTCCTGGCGACCGCCATGACGTCAGCCTCTCCAAGGCGGGCTACCTCGGCGCCAGCCTGTCACTGACCTTGGCCCGAGGAGAAACAGTCAGTCGGACGGTCACACTGAAACCCGAATTGGGCGAGGTCCGTTTTGCCATCGAACCCCTAGAGGCAGAGATACTGGTAAACGGGCAGCGCGTGGGTACGGGCAGTCAAAGCCTCTCTCTCCCCGCGGTGCAGCAACGTATCGCCGTTCAACTCGATGGGTATGCGGGCTTCGAGACCGAGGTACTACCGAAGCCCGGGCTGCCACAGCAAATCAGCGTGACGCTACTGACCGAAGCCGCCGCGCGCAAAGCGGCGATGAAGCCGACGATCACGACGGCGCTTGGCCAAACGCTGGTGCTGGTCGACCCGTCGGTAGAAACCCTGAACCCCTTTACGATGGGTGCGTCGCGTCGCGACCCCGGCCGGCGTGCCAACGAAGTCGAGCACCCGGTTGAATTACGGCGCGCTTTCTACATGGCGAGCACTGAAACCACCAACGCGCAGTTCCGCCAGTACGAGGCTACTCATGACTCGGGCCTGATCGAAAGCTACTCCCTCGATCGCGACCACCAGCCCGTCGTAGGCATCAGTTGGCAGCAAGCGGCCAGCTTCTGTAACTGGCTGAGCCGGCTCGAGGGCCTGCCGCCCTTTTATCGCGAGAACCAGGGCATCATTATCGGCTTCAACCCTAGCAGCAGCGGCTACCGTTTGCCTAGCGAGGCGGAGTGGGCCTTTGCTGCCCGGGTAGACGGCAATGCCCTGCGACGATTTGCCTGGGGTGATGACTTCCCCCCGAGCGCCGTCGTGACCAACGTGGCCGACAACACCTCGGCACTCGTCACCGGGCGCATTCTCAATGGCTACACCGACCAGTTTGTGGTCTCGGCACCGGTGGGCAGCTTCCCCGCGAACCATCGCGGACTGCACGATATGGGTGGTAATGTTGCCGAATGGGTACACGACGGTTACGCCATCCCCTCCCCCAATGCGGAGCTTGCGATGGATCCATTGGGCGCGCAGCGCGGCGACAACTACACCATTCGCGGTGGCAGTTGGGCACTCAGTCGTTTGTCCGAGTTACGACTGACCTTCAGGGACTACGGAGAACGCGGGCGTGACGACCTCGGCTTTAGGATTGCGCGCTATGCGGAATAACGCACCAGTGCGCTTCGCCAGCGTCACAGCAATGACTGCCCTGCTCAGTGCGTTGCTGAGTGCCCCTGTCCTTGCACAGGAGGCCGCCGAGTCCGAGGAGGCAGTGACGGTACCGGAGACCGGCACCACCGATGACCCCACTAGCGAGCAGTCAGACCCGCAGGCCGCCGTCGACTCAGGTGCCGTGCTCGACTATGAACCCACCGAATCCATCTCAGAGGATCTCTCCGTATCCTTTCCCGTGGATATCTGAGCCCGACAGGAGCCCACTATGAAGCTGCGTTTACCCTCGGAGTTCCTCTATCAGATTTTTGCCCTGCTGTTCGCCGTGATTGTGGTGCATGCAGCCTATGTTGGCGTCATTCGCCCGAGTGCAGACTCGCAGCTTGCGTTTCAGGCAGCACAACAGGCGGCGGGAGAAGCACCCACCGGCAATCGTTCGCTGGCGATCGTGATCAAGGATTACGAGCAGGAGGCCTGCTTTATTTTGATGCTCTGGGCGCTAGCGATCATGGGCCTTAAAGCCTCCCGGACCCGCTCTGAAGCACAAATGCTCGATCGCGAGCTGATTGCCATTTCTGAAGGCACCACTATTCTGCCCCGGGACGCTAGGGAGCAGTCACGATCGCTGGAGGCGCTTCCCCCTGAAGAGCAGGACTACCTGCTACCCCGGGCACTCGGGAATGCGCTGAGTCGCTTCACCACCACCGGCAGTATTCCGGCGGTATCGGATGCCGTGCGCGAGCAGTGCGATATCGAGGCCGACCGGCTCGACTCGGAGCTCTCCATGGTCCGCTACATCTCCTGGGCAATTCCATCGATCGGCTTTATCGGTACAGTGCGCGGTATTGGCGACGCGCTGGGCCAGGCCTACAAGGCGGTTGAGGGCGATATCTCTGGCGTGACCGTGAGCCTCGGGGTGGCCTTTAACAGCACCTTCGTGGCACTCGTCTTGTCAATTATCATCATGTTTGCGCTGCACCAACTGCAACTGTCACAGGAGCGACTGGTGCTGAATACCCAGCGCTACATCGACCGGCATCTCTTGCGACACCTGTCGGTACCGCGCGGCTAATGCGACTCCTCGATTGCAACGACGCGTCACTGCGCCTGTGGAACGACGGTGCCGCGCTCTGGTCACCCGGCGTCGTATGGCTGAGCGGTGACCGCTATCAGTTTGGCGAGCCGGCGTGGGAACAAGCCCGCCGCGCCCCGCGGGAAATCAATAACCGCTACTGGCATCGACTGTCGACGCAGCCGCTGAGTCCGGCATTGGGGCCTGCGCGACACACTGCTGACCTTGTCCACGCCCACCTTGAAGCGTTACTCAACGGAATCAGCGGCGACATCACGCTGGCGATTCCCGGGGCGATGGAGCCCGGGCAGTTATCGCTGCTGCTAGGCATACTGCAGACCCTGCCCGTCACCGCCAGCAGTGTGGTGCACCGCAGCGCGCTGGTCGGCGCTGCCGCAGGACAATCCTGCGCCCATGTCGAGCTGCAATTGCATCAGGCCAGTATTACGGACGTGACCGTTGAGAACGGCGTGGCGCGGGCGGGCGAGACTCAACTGCTGCCGGGCCATGGATTGCTCGGCTTGATGGACGATATTGCGGAGCGGATTGGCGAGCAATTTGTGGCCCAGACGCGCTTCGACCCGCAACGACGCGCCGAGACCGAACAGGCGCTCTATCTACAACTGCCCGACCTGCTCCGAGCACTGGGCACCCAGAGCGAGGTCAGCTGTTCAGTAGAGGGCCATATCGCGCTTATCGCCGCTGATACTCTGCGCCCTGTGGGGGCAGCGTTCACTCAAGCACTCGGACCGCTGTTGCCCGGGGACACCACGCTCATCGCGTTAGACGCCCTGCTCTCTGCCCTGCCCGGACTGGACTTGCTGCCCATGCAGGCCACCACAACAGGGCCAGAGGACATCTCCCTGATCGCAGGCACTCTGGCGCCACCGAGAGGGGAACTGCACTTTCAGCGTGAGGCACCCTGCGGCAACGCGACCTCATCCGGGCAGGCACCAGCCGAATCACAATCCCGTGCCGCCGCATCGCCGCAGCCCAAGACAGAGAAGGAATCGCTGGAGACCCTTCAAGCGCATGGCTCCGCAACCCACTCTCTCACGGGCGGCCATGCCGTGCCGCTCAACCCGGGTACGCACATCGCCGACGGCGTGAGCGCAGCGGAATCCGGGGCCATCGACATTGCGGCAGGCACCCCCGCTAAACTCAATGATCAACCTGTTGAAGGGCGAGTCGCGGTCAATGCCGGCGATCGACTGTGTGGCAGCGGAGTCGAGGTGCGCTTTATCACCGTGGAACCCTGAGTTGTGGCCAGACGCAAGCGACAATCCTCAACGTTTAACCTCAGCTTTCTCGACATCATGTCCTGCGGGTTCGGCGCGGTGGTGCTCGTATTCCTGATCATCGATCACTCCCTCGAGGTCGAGATCCGCACGGTGAATGCCGAAGTGCTGTCTGAAGTCGAGTTACTCGAAGAGGACATTCGCGAGGGCGAAGCGGGGCTGGTGCGCCTGCGTAACGCCTTGGACGATGCAGATCTGGATATCGTGGAAGCCGATGGTCTGGCCCGGCGCATCACCGAGGAACTCGATGAGTACGAAGCGCTAATTGCCTCGATTGAAGAATCCGGTGTCAGCGACAGTGACGCCATTGCCAAACTGCAGGCCGAAATCAATCAGCTCGAGGAGGAGATTCGCCTGCTCGAGGAGGCCTCCGAGGCTGAGGCCGGTCGGAGTGCCAGAGAGTTTGTCGGTGAGGGAAACCGGCAATACCTCACAGGTCTGAATCTGGGTGGCCGGCGCATTGCCATTATGGTGGATACCTCGGCCAGCATGCTGGCCAACCAACTGGTGAACGTCATTCGCCTGCGCAATATGGATCCCGAACTGCAGAAGCAGGCCGGAAAATGGACACGGGCGCTGGATACCGTTGACTGGCTGACCGCCCAGCTGCCGGTGAATGCCCAGTTTCAGGTGATGACCTTTAATACCGAAGCCAAACCCGCGTTGGAAGGCACCGAAGCTCAGTGGCTGGAGGTGGCCGACACACCTAAGGTAGAGGCCATTAGTCTCGCCCTTCGCGAGCAAGTGCCGGCCGGCGGTACCAGCCTGCACAATGCCTTTGGCGCGTTGGCTACCCTCCCAAGCCCACCCGACAACATTTTCCTGCTGACCGATGGTCTGCCGACTCAGGCTGCACGCGCCCCGCGGGGCAGCCGGGTCAGCGGCAACGAGCGCCTCAAGCATTTTCGCGAGGCGATTCGCCGACTGCCGCCGGGCGTGCCGGTGAACACGATTCTTTTTCCAATGGAGGGTGACCCCATGGCCGCCTCGGAGTACTGGCAGCTGGCCCGAGCCTCCAACGGCAGCTTTCTCTCACCCTCAACAGACTGGCCCTGAGTCTCCGCTATGCCAGCACGACGCGCTCCCGCTGAATTCTCACTGTCCTTTCTGGACGTGATTTGCTGCGGCTTTGGCGCTGTAATTTTGCTGTTGATGATCACCATGACCGCGCAGCCCCAAGTGATTGAGCAAGCCATGGTCGACGCGGAATCCGCAGTGGCCGAGTTGACCGAGCAGCTGTTTGAGATCCGTGGCGAGACCACCATTCTCAATCGTGACCTCAATGTGAAACGCGAGCAGTTCTCGGAATATGAGGAGAAGATCGCGATCCTGCAGGGCACGCTGGCACGCACGCGCTCGGGGTACGACGCACTGAGCACCTCACAAAACGCCAATGCCATTATTCGTGAACAACTGGCCATCGCCCGGCAGCAGCTCTCGGAAGAGGAGTTGCGGCTACTGGGGCGCAACGCTGAGAAAAAGAATCAGCTCATTGGCGGCATCCCGGTCGACAGCGAGTACATTATCTTCATCATTGACACCTCGGGCTCAATGTTTTCCTACGCGTGGGAACGCATGCTGCAAGAGATGGAAGCCACGCTCGATATTTATCCCGAGGTCAAAGGGATTCAGGTGCTCAACGATATGGGTAATTATCTATTCAGCCGCTACCGCGGCGAATGGATACCAGACACGCCGGCCCGTCGTAGCCTGATCCTGCAGAATTTACGCAACTGGAATGTTTTCTCCAATTCATCACCGGTGGAGGGCATCACTAATGCGGTGCGCACCTTCTACGACTCCGGCAAGAAAATTTCGATTTATGTCTTCGGCGATGAATTCACCGGCGCCTCGATTCAGGAAGTGGTGCAAACTGTAGACCGGTTGAATGCAGAGGCCGCCAGCGGCGAGCGGCGCGTGCGCATCCATGCAGTCGGCTTCCCCGTACAGTTCATCAGGCCTCCGGAGCTACAGGCGACAGGGGTACGGTTTGCTACACTGATGCGAGAACTGACCCTAAGGAATGGGGGTAGCTTCGTTGGTCTCAACGATTTTCGACCTTAAACCGTCTGGATTCGGACGGTGGGTTTTTATGCTATGTCTCACGCTGCTCGCCGCAGGGTGTGCCACCAAGCAGGTGGAGGTTGAGGGCAATTTCCCCTCGCCGTTGCTTGATCCACTGCCGATTACGCTGGGGGTGATTTATCCCTCCGCCTTTGCGGAACACGAATTTTTTGATGAGGCTAAAGGCCGCGCCGAGTCAGACTGGCTGGTGAAAACCGGCGAGGCGCAGGTGGAGTTTTGGGACATCCTGTTTGGCGGCATGTTTGATGAGGTAGTCCACATCCGAGACTGGGAAACGGCTCAGAGCCGGGGCCCGGAAATCGATGGCGTGCTAATTCCTGCCATCGCTGACCTGCAGTACACGATCCCGACCCACACCAACGTCAAAATCTATGAGATCTGGATGCGTTATGAATTCCGGCTCGTCGATGTTGCAGCCATCCGTCAGCAGGAAGACGGCGCGCTGAGCTTCAACCCTGACGAACGGCTGGCCGTCTGGCCCATCACTGCCTATGGCAAGACACCCACAGCGTTTCTGCAAACCGATGAAGAAGCGGTGAACCTGGCTGCTGTCGTCGCACTGCGCGACGCCGGCGCAAACTTCGTGACCTCATTCGGCGCCACGCCCGACGTTGCAGTGTGGCTGGACGGTATCGCCAGACGCCAGTCGGCTATCGCCGAAGTAACGGGCAGTGCAACAGAATCGGCCGACGAGGTGACCTCCAGCTCCCCGGAAACCAAACCAGCAGGATTTGAAAGCGCCGCTGACACCTCAGAGACGGCGCCGGTTGAGCGCACAGAGGCACCGGAAGCACCATCTGTGACGGGCGTGGCGGCCCCGAGGGTTGCGCAAGATCTTTCGGAAGAGGCGGAGCCCGCAAGCCCAACAGCCGAAGAACCCGCCCCTGTCGAAATTGAAGCGGCCTCGGGAGAGGCGTTATGAGCCCTCTGCCTTTCCAGTATCTGCTATCCCGCGGGGCAGCAATGATGGCGATCGCCGTGCTGCTGGGTGGATGCGTCAATGCGACCGTCGATGAGATGACCTACAACGAACCGATGGCCGGCATCGGCGAATCCAGCGTGGTGATTCTCGGCAGACGCCACAAGCCAGACTACGACACGGAATTCGATTTCATCGAGTGCATTGGAGATCACATCCACCGCGGCGACCCCAGTATCGAAGTGATCAATGAAATCGCCTTTATCAACCAGTTCTACCCCTGGTTCGAACCGCGCACCGCACCGCTACAGCCGCAAACGATCGATCGGCTGCTGCAACTGCCCCCCGTCGCCGCGCGCTTTGACGAGATGAAGCTCGAATATATGATCTGGATTGACGGCAACACCGAGAATACCGACAGCACCGGATCGATGAGCTGTGGCATCGGGCCCGGGGTCGCGGGCTGCTTTGGCTTTGGTACTTGGGGAACCGAATCCGAATACGAGGCCACGATTTGGGATTTTACCGACAAGGTTGAGGTAGGCCGAGTGAGCGCTCAAACCAGCGGACAGAGCTACATGCCAGCTGTGGTAGTGCCGATTCCCATCATCGCGCCGGTACAGGGCACAGCCTGTGACAGCCTGGGCGATCAGCTGCTGGAATATCTCTCGGCCCAATACTGAGTAATGAAACCTCTCGGCGTGCGGCGACCTTCCATACTGACATTATTGGCGATCTTTTGGGTGGGCAGCGTCACTGCCGCCTCCACCGTCACCATCGGCGGCAAATCTGTTGAACTGCCCGATGACATTGCGGAAGAACACCAGAAGCTCATCGATAACATCGGCATCTACGATGATCCGGAGCTCGACGCTTATGTGCGAGGGGTGGGTGAACGTCTGCTCGAGGAGTCGGGCATTAACAAGCCAGAGTTTAGCTTTACGCTGCTCGACTCACCTGACATCAATGCCTTCGCGCTGCCGGGCGGCCTCATTTACGTCAACCGAGGCCTTCTGGCGTATCTTGATACCGAGGCGGAACTCGCGGGCGTGCTGGCACATGAGATTGGCCACATCACCGAACGGCATCACTCACGGCGGAAAACGGCGTCTCTCACCTCCAAGGTTGCGGCTGTGTCTGCGTATATCCTGACCGGGTCAGGTGATGTCTACGATGCAGCGAGCATGTACGGCGCGGAAATCATCTCGGGTTTCGGTCGCGACATGGAACTGGAGGCGGACTCGGCTGGCGCAGAGTATCTCCATCAAACGGGTTACGACGTGGACTCCATGCTGTCGGTGATCGGTGTGCTCAAGGACCAGGAGCAGTATCGACGCATGCGGGCCAAAGCGAGTGGCAAGCCATCGGGGACCTACCACGGCCTATACGCCAGCCACCCGCGCAACGACCTGCGCTTGCGAACGGTGATCAGGGCCGCGAACGCGCTCGATATTGATGAGATGCCCCAGAACCCCGAGATCCCGGGCGAGTACCGACGGCAGACCGAGGGACTGGTTTATGGAGCGAGTGCTGCCGCACAGGGTGAGCCAGACCGGTTTTATCACAACAAGCTCAATTTCACCTTTGCCCACCCACCGGGCTGGACGGTGAGCCAGTCGAGCAGGGCTATTATCGCCAGCTCTGCCGATGGTAGTCAGACCCTGACCATTGGCTTGGCACGCATTGACCCGGACAAGGACACCGAGGTGAGCCTCATTGCCAACGCTCAAGGAGACGTCACGGAATTCGAGGCGCTGGAGCAATATGGTCTGAACGGCTCTACCGCCGTGGCCTCAAGCGGCGGGCAGTCTGTCCGGCTCGCGGTGGTTGATCACAGTTACCGCTTCCTGTTCGAGGGCGAGGCCCCGGATTTTGGAGCGGCCGATGCGGGTTTCCGGACCATTATTGATAGCTTCCGACCCCTGACAGGTCGCGAAAAGGTAACTGGCACCAGCCACACGCTGCACTACATTCAGGTGCCCCGTGGAGCGACCTTTGCGTCACTCGCGAGCAGCGCAAAGATACCCGATGCCGAAAATCAGCTGCGGTTGATCAACGGCTACTACCCCAACGGCGAGCCGCGCACGGGAGATTGGGTTAAAGTCATCCGCTGATCCTCTCGCTAGGCGAAGCACCACCTATGTCGCGCTTTTTTGCACTGCCACTGTGTATCACGCTGCTGTCTTTTACCCTGGTGGCCGCGCCGGCCCGCGCGGAACTCGTGGTGTACACGGCAGAGCTGATCCGCACCATGGAGCCCACCCTGCCTACCGCCACCGCGGTCGCGGTAGAGGACGGATTGATCGTCGCAGTGGGCAGCGAGGACTCGCTTCAACCCCTCATTGAGGCTCGCAGGGGCCGGGTCGATCACCAATTTGCTAATGACATTCTGCTACCCGGGTTCATCGATCCTCACGTGCACCCTGCTCTTCCCGCGGTGCTCACCCAGTTCCCGTTTCTGGCGCCCGATGACTGGTCGCTGCCCACCGGCGAATTCCCTGGCGAGACAACGCCGGACCGGTATCGCGCCCGCCTGAAAGCACTTGCCGCTCAGCACCGCGACCCCGCTGTGCCTTTTATTACCTGGGGCTATCACCCCCTGTGGCACGGTGAGATCTGGCGAGAGGATCTCAATGAGATGTTCGGGGACCAACCGGTGATGCTCTGGCATCGCTCCTTCCATGAACTGATTGGCAACGACGCGGCGTGGGCTTTGCTGGGTGTGGCAGAGGCCGATGCGCAATTAGACGAAGGCGCTGACTGGGCTCGGGGCCATTTTTATGAGAGCGGGCTGAAGGCCGTCGTGCCCAAGCTTGGCTTCCTGTTTACACCACAGCGCTTTGGCGGAGGCATGTTCAACTTTCTTGCCATGCTGCATCAGGCCGGCGTCACCACCGCCCTCGATATGGGCACCGGCATCTATGGCAACCCGGTAGGTGAGATCGCCGGCGTCCGCGCCGCAGCGAACGCCTACCCGGTGCCGGTGCGACTCATCCTGACGCCGATCATTGTCGATTTCCTGACCCGCGGTAAAACTCCAGAGGAGGCGCTGGCGGAGATTCTGGAATGGCAGACCGCCAACGGCGACCGCGTGATGGTGGGCAATCACTTCAAACTCATGATCGACGGCGCGATTTTTTCGGGACTCGCCCAGATGGGCCCGCCCGGCTACCTCGATGGCCATGAGGGTGTCTGGATGGTGCCGGAGCCCATGCTACGCGCCTATAGTGAGGTGTTTTGGCGCGCCGGATTTCAGCTCCACGCCCATGCCAATGGTGATGCCGCCGTTGATCGGTTTTTAAGGCTGGTAGAGGGACTTCAACAGGACTTCCCGCGCCCGGATCACCGCTCCACCATTGAGCACCTGGCCTACAGCACCGAGCAACAGAGCGCGCAATTGGCCAAGCTGGGCGCGCAGGCATCGGTGAATCCCTACTACCACTACATCCTCTCCGAGGCCTATTCGGGGGATTGGCTTGGCCCCGACCGCGCAGCACAAATGACCCGCCTAGGGTCACTTGAGCGCAACGGCGTGCCGCTAACGCTCCACTCTGACGCGCCCATGGCGCCTCTGTCTCCCCTCACCTTGGTGTGGGCCGCGAGCGAACGCGAGACCATCAGTGGCGCAGAGGGTTTGACAACGGAGCGGCTCTCGCGAGCCTCTGCGCTCAAGGCAGTGACTTCTGGTGCGGCGGCCGTGATGGGTCGCGAGAATGAAATCGGGTCTATCCGTGCGGGCAAACGCGCCGACTTCGTGGTGCTTGAGGCCGACCCCATGACCGTATCGGGCGATGCGCTGCGGCAGATAAAAGTGAAAGCGACGGTATTTGCAGGAGAACCCTACCCCACCCCGTAATCAGCCGTATTGCTTATCCGCCACGAAGGGGTTACTGACACGCTCTTGACCAAAGGTCGAGTCCGGCCCGTGGCCTGGGACGAAACGGATGTCGTCACCGATCGGAAAGAGCTTCTCGCGAATCGAGTGAATCAGCTGCTCGTGATTTCCCATGGGGAAGTCCGTGCGACCGATCGACCCCGCAAAGATCACGTCACCCACCCACGCGAGTTGGGTTTCCCGGTGCAAAAACACGACGTGGCCCGGGGTGTGGCCTGGACAATGAATCACCTCTAGCGTCTGCTCGCCCACGGTGACGGTGTCGCCGTCCTCTAGCCAGCGATCCGGCGTGAAGGGTTCCGCTCTCGGAAAGCCGGCCATCTCACACCACTCGGGAAGCTTGTCGATCCAGAAGCTGTCGCCCTGCTCGGGGCCCTCCATGGGCACTGTGAGCTTCTGACGTAGCACATCTGCTGCGGCGCAGTGGTCGAGATGTCCGTGGGTGAGCAGGATTTTCTCCACCGTGGCGTCCATTTTTGTAATGGCCCCCTCGATGCGATCAATGTCGCCACCCGGATCCACAATCGCCGCAAGGCCTGTTGCCTGACATTGGATGATCGAGCAGTTCTGTTGATAGGGCGTGACGGGCACGACCTGCACTTTTAGGCTCATGCGGCCGCTCCTGTTGTCTGGGGTTCCTCAAGGTCACCGCCATGATCAGCGTTGGGGTCGAGGTAGATATCCTGATCGAGCTGGCCTTCCTGATGCGCGACGATCGTGGCCACGGTGGCGTCCCCTGTCACATTCACCATGGTGCGCACCATGTCTAGGAAACGGTCTACACCGATAATCAGGGCAACGCCCTCTACGGGCAGACCTGCCTGCTGGAGCACCAACGCCAATGTAATCAGCCCGACACCGGGTACCGCTGCGGTACCGATCGATGCGAGAGTCGCGGTCAGCACTACCATGAGGATTTGTCCACTGGTCAGATCCACACCATAGACTTGAGCGATAAAAACGGTGGCGACCCCTTGCATGATGGCGGTGCCATCCATATTGATGGTCGCACCCAGCGGCACTGAGAAGCCGGCGACGCTTTTACTCACACCCAGACGCTTCTCCACCGTGCGCAGAGTGATCGGTAGCGTGGCACCGGAAGAAGCCGTCGAGAACGCAAAGGCCCACACCCGGCGCATTTTTTGCAACAGCACCACGGGACTGAGACCGGTCAAGGTTCTGAGCAGGCTCGTGTACACCACCAGACCATGGAACAGGAGTACCCCGAGCAGGGTGAAGAAGTAGGCCGCCAGATCAACAATGGTGCCAAAGCCCATGGTCGCGAAAAGCTTGGTCAGTAGCGCAAATACGCCATAGGGCGCCAGCTCGATGAGGATGCCCACCATCTTCATCACAATCACTTCCATATCGCGAAACCATTTCGCGATGCGCTCTCCCGCGTCGCCCGCTCGGGTCAGGGCAAAGCCCACCAGCAGGGCAAACACAATCACTTGTAGCATTTGGCCTTCGGCCATGGCTTTGAAAGGGTTGCTGGGGAAGATGTTCACCAGCGTATCGGTGAGCGGGGGCGCCGCTTTGGCCTCATAGGCCGCCGAGGCCATGGCCTCAACGCCCTTACCCGGGCCAATCAACAGCGCCGCACTCAGGCCCAGCGTAACCGCCACGCAGGTGGTGAATAAGTAGAGGCCGATGGTGCGGCCTGCGATCGAACCCATCCGAGAGCTGGCACCTAACGAACTCATGCCACAAATGAGCGACACCATGACCAGCGGCACGACCAGCAGCTTCAGCGACGCGATGAACACTCTGCCTACGACATCGAACAATCCCAGTATTAAGCCATTCTCGATAAACGCGTGTAGCCCGCCCGCGGGATCCAACGCGCCCATCAGCCACTCAAGCAGAGAACCGAGGGCGATTCCCGCCACCATTGCGAGCAAGATGCGATTAGTCAGGGACATGTTATTCCTCGCAGGTTTCGGGGTGCCAAGCGGTTACGGTCACATCGGCGCAGGCATTACAGGGTGAGGCGTAGTCGGCCACCTCACCCGTGCTGCGCCGGGCACAGACCGGCTCATAAATCATGGTGCAGACCTTGGGTCGCTCGGCCTCGCAGGCCTGCCAGCCGCTGCCAGTGAAGGGCCCACCGTCTCTGCTAGGCGTTAAGGCATTACACCCCGCCAACAGGATTGGCAGCAGTATGAGAAAAAAGAGGTACAACCGGGTGATACGCATCGCACTATTGTAGGGAATCGCCCTCGCAATGCACCCCCCGGTCACTCCCGCCGCGCGACCAATTCATCGATGCGCGCGTTTAAGGCAGGGGATGCCTGCGCGAGACGAAGCGATGCACGGGCGCGGACGAGCCGCCTGCTGGCCTGCGCCGTCATGGCCGGCACCTGCTCGGCAATCCCGTTCATGTCTTCGAGCCGACCCCAGCAGTTGAGCGCAATATCGCAACCTGCTGCCAGCACCGCTGTGGCGCGGGTCGGAATGTCCCCCGACAGAGCCTTCATATCTAGGTCATCGCTGATCAGCAGACCATCGAAGCCGATATGTTGGCGGATTTGTTCCTGAATCACGGTGGTGGAGACACTGGCGCAGTGCTCTGCATCCCAAGCCTCGTAGATGACATGCGCGGTCATGGCCATGGATGCATCAGCCAATGCGATAAAAGGAGCGCAGTCGGCAGCCAACTCACGCTCACTCGCTGCCACCCGCGGTAGCGATTCGTGGGAGTCACTGAGTGCCCGGCCGTGTCCGGGGATATGCTTGATGACGCCGGCTACACCCGCAAGCTGTAAACCGGCCAGACAGGCCCGTCCCAGTTTGGCCACGATCTCTGGCGTCTGGGCGAAGGCACGATCTCCAATGATGTCGTGGGCGTCTGGCTGGGGCACGTCGAGCACCGGCGCGCAGGTAACGTTGATACCCATTGCCGCCAGCTCCAGACCCAATGCCTCGTAGTTGCACTGCACCCTGGCGATCGCGCGATCAAGATCTGACGACGCCGGCGAATCGGACACGCCGACCAATGCGGCGGCCGCGGGCCACGCCCGCCAGTGGGGTGGCCCTAGTCGCGCGATGCGCCCTCCCTCCTGGTCGATCAGGATCGGCAAGTCGTCGCGCCCTGCCAGATCGCGCAGGGAATCCGTCAAGGCACGCAGTTGCTCGGGGTTCTCGATATTGCGGGCAAACAGAATGTACCCCGCGGGGTTGGCGTCTTTGAAAAACGACTGCTCGTCCGCAGTCACATGCGCCCCCGACAGACCAAAGATCACCGGCAGCATCACTCAGTGGCCCCCATCGCTTTGAGCCAGAGACTTGGGAAAGAGGTGATAAACGAGCTCGCCCTCCCCCTTGGCATCGGGCGCCTGCAACCACTCATCGATGCAGATCGAGAGCTCTGCCCAACCAGCCGTAGGGAGATTGCCCAGCGTACCCGGACCGACAAGGAAATTGACCAGTTCAGTTAACGCCGGATTGTGGCCCACCAGCGCGAGACTGTCGGTGTCATCGGGCTGCGCCGCAATCCACCGCAGCACCTCCCAGTAGTCAAAGGTGTAGAGCGTAGGTGCCGTGATGCCATGCTGCGCTTCCAACCCTGCCCAGCTTTGTTGCAGGGCGGCAAAGGTCTGCTGCGCCCGCTTGGCGGGACTCACATGAAAGGTCATGGTAGATAGGCGAGCGCTCAGTGCTGCGCCCATCCGGGGGGCATCACGCCGCCCCCGTCCATTCAATGGCCGCTCAGCATCGCTCAAAGACGGGTCATCCCAGCTCGATTTAGCGTGTCGTAGCAAATAGAGGTTCTTCACGTACTTCCCTTGAGACACCCGCTAGTCGGGGTATCGACCCATCAGATCAGCTGCGGCTTCGGCTCCCAGCAACACACCCAGTGCAGCCTTCTCGTCGTCAACCATTTCAATGAAATCAGTGTTGTGCAGGTCGATCAACCGCCGAGACCCCAGCTGCTCAGTGAACCAGTTCAACAAACCTGACCAGAACGCACTGTCAACCAACACCATGGGGTAGCGAGCGCCGCGATCCGTATGAAAAGCGACCAGCAGCTCCAGCAATTCATCCGTGGTGCCAAACCCACCTGGAAAGATAACGAAGCCCCGGGAGTAGCGCGTGAGCATCAGCTTGCGGGTCGAAAAATGGTGGAAGTGCAGTTGATGTGTCAGATGCGGATTGGGGGTTTGCTCATAGGGCAGCTCGATATTGAGCCCCACCGAAATGCCATCCGCCTCACGCGCCCCTCGGTTCACTGCTTCCATAATGCCGGGCCCACCGCCCGTCAGCACGGGCAGACCGGCACGGCCCAACCAGGAGCCTAAACGCCAGGCGCATTGATATGCCGCATCATCGGGTGCTGTGCGTGCACTACCAAACACCGTGACGCCGCTGGGCAACTCACTCAATAAAGTCGTGGCTGCGGATAAATCTGTCTGGATCTGCGCCAGCAGATGGGCATCCTGTTCGGACAGATTGAGCTCAGGCATCCTCAAAGAGGAGGTGGTATTTCTTTTTGCCAAAGCGCACTAGGAAGAACCGGCTATGCAGCGCTCGCTGCGGCGCCAGCGCCTCCTCACAGGTCACCGTTGGTCCGCCTGTCACGGGCTGTCCGTTCACCAGAATAGCCTCTCGCGCCAGCGCGTCTTTGATTTGCTTGCCCGCCGCGACGCCGACCTGCGCCAAGAGCTGGGTAAATGTTGGCGGCACATCGCTCCTGTTGATCTTTTCAGCGGGCAGTCCATCCAAGGCCAATTGGGCAAGATCCCCCTCGCCCAGCGCACTCGGATCCCCGGAGAACAGCGCCCCGGTAATGCGCTGGGCCGCGGTCAGACCGGCGTCACCGTGCACCAGACCGGTCACCTCTCGCGCCAGAATCTGCTGCGCCTCAGGCCGACCCGCGCGCTCCGCGTCGGCCTGCTCAATCGCAGCAATCTCGTCAACGGTCAAAAAGGTGAAGTAGCGCAGAAAGCGGTAGACATCGGCATCCGCCGTACCCAACCAGAATTGGTAGAAGGCATATGGCGAGGTGCGATTGGCGTCGAGCCAAATGGTACCCGACTCGGTTTTACCAAACTTGGTGCCATCGGCTTTGGTCACGAGAGGCAGTGTTAAGCCGAAGACCTGGGCGCCGTGTAGACGGCGCGTGAGATCGATACCGCCAGTAATGTTGCCCCATTGATCGGATCCCCCGATTTGCAGGCCACAGCCATGCAACCGATAGAGCTCTGAGAAATCGAAGCTCTGGAGGATCATGTAGCTGAACTCGGTGAAGCTGATGCCGGCACCCTCGCGATCGAGTCGCTGGCGGACCGACTCCTTGCCGATCATGTTGTTCACCGAAAAATGCTTGCCAACGTCGCGCAAAAAATCGAGCACATCGATGTTGGCCGTCCAGTCCAGATTGTTCACCACTAGCGCCGGGTCATCGCCGTCGAAGTCAATAAACTGGCTGACCTGCCCGCGAATTTTTTCGACCCACCCCCCGACGACTTCGGGCGTATTCAGCTGTCGCTCCGCAGCCTTGAAGCTGGGGTCTCCAATCAAACCGGTGGCACCACCGACCAGGGCAATGGGGCGGTGACCAGCCTCCTGAAAGCGCCGGAGTACAAGTAACGGGACCAGAGAACCAATGTGCAGACTGTCCGCAGTGGGATCAAAGCCGCAGTAAAGGGTGCGCGGCTCGGCGGAGAGCCACTCTACGATCGCATCCTCACCCGCGATCTGGAAAATCAGGTCGCGCGCGCGCAGGTCATCTAGGAGTTGGCTGGGCATAATCGGCAGTTTGCTCTTTGCAAAAGCGGCGTCAATTTCGGCTGAATCAGGGCGACGCGTGAGTATCCCATAAACCGCCGGCCATGGGACCGGCAGCAATCCCGCATCGACTGCTGCCGGCGCTATCCGAAGCCGGGATCGGGCCGTATATAATGCCGAGCACGCCAGCGCAACGATGAACCGTCATGTCGCGTAAACCCGTCCCTCAAGGGGCCACACCACTGACTTTGCTCGAGACGCCACTGCATCGTCGTCCGCTGATCTGGATGGCGATGGTGGGCGCCCTGTTGCTGGTCATGGGGTTGTCGCTGTCGGGGCCCGAGCAAATCGACACGCCGATCGCCGAGGCGGAGGGTGATGCGGATGGCTCAGCCAGAGAGATGTTAGGCGCCAGTCCCGCGCCCGAGGTGATCGAGGAGCCGCCGCTCGAACCTCCCTGGCGAGATTTTATCGTGGGGCATGGCGACAACCTGAGCCTGATCTTTAACCGCGCCGGTTTCACCGATACAGATCTATACCGCGTGGCGCGCAACAACGACGACCGCTCCCTCAGACGGATCTACCCCGGAGAGACCATCAGTTTCCAATCGGATCCCGACGGTGATCTACTCGCGCTTCGACACGAGCAGTCTCCGCTTTTGACAACGGTCTATGAGCGGCAGGGCGACGCCTTCATTGCCTCAGACCTCACGAGAGTCCCCGAGCGTGTCGCGCGGGATGTGTCCATGACCATCGCCAGCTCATTGTTTATCGCGGGTAGCGATGCAGGTCTGAGCGACGGCATGATCATGGAACTGGCGGGCATTTTTGGCGGTGTAATCGATTTTGTCATGGACCCCCGCACCGGCGACACCATCCACGTGCTCTACGAGGAGCTGGTACTGGACGGCGAGCGCTACGACGACGGGCCAATTCTGGCGGCCAGTTTTACCAATCGCGGCGAAACGTTTGAGGCCTATCGGTATACCGATTCAGAGGGTGACACCAGCTACTACAACGAACTCGGCGTCAGCATGCGCAAGGCCTTCCTGCTGGCACCGCTGGATTTCACCCGCGTCAGCTCGAACTTCAACCCGAACCGCTTGCATCCCATTTATAAAACCCAGCGACCGCATCGCGGCACCGACTACGCCGCACCCCGCGGCACCCCGGTTTATGCGGCGGGCGACGGGCGAGTGACAGAGGCGGGCTATACCCGGCCGAACGGCAAATATGTGTTCATTCAACACGGGGAGCAGTTTGAGACCCACTACCTGCATCTGCATCGCCTCAAGGTGAGGAAAGGCAGGCGGGTGAAGCAGGGTGAGGTGATTGGCACCGTCGGTTCAACCGGCGCAGCGACAGGCCCCCACCTGCACTATGAATTTCTGGTGAATGGCGTGCATCGCAATCCCCGTACAGTGCACAAGATTCTGCCCAAAGCGCGATCGCTTCCCGAGGAAGAGTTGCCTCGCTACCTCGCCTCGATTCGGCAGCCCGTTCAGCAGCTCGCCAGCCTTCGCAACTCACAGCAAGTGGCCCTCTACGAGTGACACAACCTTACTTTATAGGCCTTATGTCGGGCACCAGTGCCGATGGCATCGATGCAGTGCTCATCACTACCGAAGGGGAGCAAAGCGAGCTGCTTGGCTCGCATCACCGTCCGGTGCCGGCACCACTCCGGGACAAGATTTTGGCGTTTCGACAATCTGGGCCGGACGAACTACACCGGCTGGCCACACTCGATGTGCAGCTAGCCAAAGAATATGCGTCGGCCGTCTCGGCGTTATTGGATACGGCCCAGCTCGAGGCAGCTGCCGTGACGGCAATCGGGTGCCACGGCCAGACGATCCGACACCATCCAGAAGGTGACACTCCCTACACGCTACAAATCGGCGATCCAAATCGGCTTGCCGAACTCACCGGCATTACGGTGGTCTCCGACTTTCGACGCCGAGACATGGCCGCAGGCGGCCAGGGCGCCCCGTTGGTGCCGGCTTTTCATCGCGCCCGGCTGGTAAGCGCGGGGGTAGCCACTGCAGTGGTGAACATTGGCGGCATCGCCAACATCAGCCTGATCACGGCGGATGGTGATGTCGCGGGGTGGGACACAGGCCCCGGCAACACCTTGATGGACGGCTGGATCTTGCAAAACCAGGGAGCACCATTTGATCGCAACGGCGAATGGGCGGCGAGCGGCACGATCATCGCGCCCTTGCTCACCGCGTTACTGCAAGACCCCTACTTCACCATGCGCCCTCCTAAAAGCACGGGCCCGGAGTATTTTCATCTCGATTGGTTGGCGGCAAACCTGAGTGGAGACGAGACATCGGCCGACGTGCAATGCACGCTGGCAGCGCTCACGGTGGAAAGCCTCGCCCTGACGCTGGCGCAACAACCCATCGATGTGGTCAGGGTCTGTGGTGGGGGTGCCCGCAATACATGGCTAATGCAGCGGCTGACCGATCGGCTTGGGGAAACGGCCGTGACCACCACCGAAGCCATCGGTGTGGATCCAGAATGGGTTGAGGCCTGGGCTTTTGCATGGCTCGCCGAGCAGACGCTTGCCGGGCAGCCCGGCAACGTCCCGGCAGTGACCGGGGCAACAGGCTCCAGGGTGCTTGGGGGGATTTTCCCTGCCTGAGCGCGTGACGTGTGACCTGCAGCAGAACCGACAAAACTTGCCTTGCAATGTTGTATGCGTGGGACCCGAGTATGGAGCTCAGGCCATGGCCGAGGCGATCAGGCCTAACGGTCGCTTAGCGGAGGGGCCGTTTCAGCTTCGCTCAACTGGCTAAAAAAGATCAGATCGAGAAGGACGCGCCGCAGCCGCAGGTGGTGGTCGCATTGGGATTGTTCACGACAAAGCGCGAGCCTTCCAAACCTTCGGAGTAATCGACTTCGCTACCCACCAGATACTGGTAGCTCATAGCGTCAATCAGCGCCGTCACGCCGTCACGCTCGACCACCATGTCGTCCTCACTGACCGCCTCGTCAAATGAGAAGCCGTACTGAAACCCCGAGCAGCCGCCGCCAGTGATGTAAACCCGGAGCTTGAGTTCAGAGTTGCCCTCGTCTTCGACTAAAGCACGGACCTTACTGACCGCGTTATCGCTAAGACGGATTTCGTTGGGGTCAAACGCTTCAACAACGCTCATGGATGCTCTCGTGCGCCTTAGTTGACTGCGGGCAGATCAGTGGCTTAGGTGAAGTGTACCGGAATCCGACCCCGAGCAATGGCCCAGGGGCGAGTTCCGGTAGTGGCAACGACTTAGCTAGAGGGCGGTGTCTCAACCGCTTTAGCCTCGCGCTTCACGGCCAAATCGTCAGTCACGTTGCTGGTGTGTCGCAATCCGCCATTGACCTTGGCACCCACCGCCATTTCGATCAGGTTGTAATACACGTCACCATCGACAACGGCCCGCTCAGCCAGCTCGAGACGCTCTGTCGCGTGGATATCGCCCTCAACGTTACCGTTGATCATGGCATGCGGCACTTTCACCTCGCCAGTCACCTTGCCACCCTCGACGATACGCAGGATGGCCTCCTGCCCCGCCGCAGCCTGAATGCTGCCAGAGACTTCCCCTTCGATATCGAGATGACCGGTAAAAGTAATGTCGCCTCTGACAGTGGTACCGGGCGAAATCAAAGTTGTTCTACCTGATGCTGAGTTCGTCACAACAGCCTCCTTTGGGTTACGCATGATGGCTCTTTTTTTTCCAGTGATCCTGTCTTTGATCATTGTCTCTTATTTCGGCTGCGTTATTCTCGGCTCACTGCTCTACCATCACCATCGCGGTGGTGTCACCCAGTGCATCGCGCCGCTCCCGTGTCACGACCATCGGCTCATCCAGCCTGAGGGATGATACAACACTCTCTGGAACGAAGCCCTTCGGCAGAGAAACTGCTACCTGAACCTTTTGTAAATATCTGAATCTTATACTATACATATTATCCTCTTGCCCAGTGTCAAGGGCTGCGAGATTGACTGTATCGGTCTCATCATTGAGCAGACCCTCAATCGAGACGGTGAGATGGCCCTGGTATGTCTTGTGATCACCCGTGCCGCGATGAACGAGTGAGACCAACCGCAGGCTATGGTTGATGGCGTCATATTCGACCCTCGGGGGTCTCAACACCACAACCTCCTCGCCGTCATCCGGCATCATGACCCCCCGATAAAGGGCCAACATTTCGCGCATTTCATTGAGTTCGGTGGCTTGGTCAGACAGGCTGGCGCGCAGATCCCGAAGGGTTTGTTGATCAGCATCGCGTTCGACCGAGAGTTGCGCCACCTGATCCCGCAGTTTCTCTTCAGGGTTATCAAAAAAGGGGATCTCGCTGCCGCTACTCGCACCCCACAGATATCCCACCAACAAGGTGATCGCGAAGGCGCCGGCCGCGGCGCCCGCGCGCCACCGCCAAGCATGCGGGTGCACTCGCACCACCATCGTTCGCGGTTGATGTTTTTTCATGAGCCCAAATTACCTTTCCGTTCAGGGCGCAAGGGCAATACCGTCAAGAGCCGTGGTCTCGCTACAACCCATAAGAATGTTCATGCATTGCACTGCCTGACCCGCCGCCCCTTTCACCAGGTTATCAATCACAGACATCACCACCACCGTATCGCGCCCCTGTGGCTGCGCCACTGAAAGCTGGCAGACATTAGCGCCTCGCACGTCCCGGGTCGCCGGATGCTTGCCTGGAGCCATCACTGAGACAAACGGCTCGCCCGCGTAACGGTTCTCATAAAGCGATTGCAAATCAGCCGAATCGGCGTTTATTTTTGCAAAGAGTGTGGCGTGGATCCCCCGGCTCATGGGCAACAAGTGCGGCACAAATGTGAGCTGCACCGGCTGATCTGCCATAGTGCCAAGCCCCTGCTCCATTTCGGGCAGATGCCGATGTCCGGCAACGCCATAGGCGGCGATACTCTCGCCCGCCTCTGTAAGCAGGCTATCCAGCTTGGCCTGCCGCCCAGCACCGCTCACCCCCGATCCACACGAGGCAACTAACTGGTTTGGGTGGACTAACCCCGCCTCAAGTAAAGGCAGAAACCCCAGTTGCACAGCAGTAGGGTAACACCCGGGGCAGGCCACCAGCCGAGCCGTGCGGATCGCGTCGCGATTGACCTCGGGTAATCCATAGACCGCCTCGGCACAGAGTTCAGGTGCCGCGTGAGTCTCGCCGTACCAACGCTCCCAAACGCCTACATCCCGCAGACGAAAATCCGCAGACAGGTCGACGACGCGAATACCATGCTCAATCAGTGCCGGCACTTCGCGCATAGCGACATTGTGCGGCGTCGCAAAAAACACCATATCGCAGGCTGAGTAATCTGCCTCGGCAGGGTCCGTGAAGGCCAGATCGCAGGCTCCCAAAAGGCTCGGGAAAAGATTGTCCAGACGGCGTCCGGCCTCACCCCGTGAGGTGATGAGAGATACCGTGACGCCCGGATGACGCAGCAGAAGCCTTAAAAGCTCCACGCCTGTGTATCCGGTTCCGCCGACCACTCCGACCCTGATCATTTTCGCGCCTGCTTCTGTTAGTGTTGCGGGGCGCGTACTGTCTCACGATCGGTCGCGTAGTGTCATGGGCGGGCGGGCTTTTTACCAAAGCGCAAAAGGACAGCCACATGCTGTGGATACAGGGGTTTCACGTCATCTTCGTCGTCTGCTGGTTTGCGGGCATCTTCTACCTACCCCGCATCCTCGTGTACTACGCCCAAAGCCCCGACTCCGAAACCAAAGCAGTCCTCGCAGTGATGGCGCGCAAACTGTATCGCTTCGTCACACCCTTTATGGTGCTCGCGATTGCACTCGGCCTTTGGCGGCTGAGCTTCCAGTGGGAGTACTACCTGTCGTCGGGCTGGATGATCGCTAAACTTGCGGGGGTCGTGGCTTTGGTCGTCTACCACTTTCAGACCGGCATCTACGTGGGCAGGGTCTGCCGCGGTGAAGACGACCGGACCCACGTGTTTTATCGGGTCTTTAACGAAGTACCCGTCTTATTCTTGTTTGCGATTGTGCTGCTGGTCTATCTACGTCCCGTATTGAACGGCTGATTCCGCTGGGGTGCGCAGAGGCGCCCGGCCTGCGATAATTACCGCAAACAAAAGCAACATTGGTTAGTCATGAGTCGATCTGAAGCGCTCTTCGAGCGCGCGAAACACACCATCCCAGGGGGCGTAAATTCACCCGTGCGGGCTTTTAAAGCAGTGGGTGGCACCCCGCGTTTCATGGAGCGCGCAGAAGGCGCCTATCTCTTTGATGCGGACGGCAAGCGCTACATCGATTACGTGCTCTCCTGGGGCCCAATGATCATGGGTCACAACCACCCTCGGGTGCGCGAGGCGGTGGTCGAGGCCGCCCAAAGCGGGCTCAGTTTTGGCTGCCCCACCAAGATCGAGATCGAACTCGCTGAAACCATCAGCAAGCTGGTGCCCAGTATGCCGCTTGTTCGCATGACCAGTTCGGGTACCGAAGCCACCATGAGTGCCATTCGTCTGGCCCGTGGCTTTACCGGTCGCGACAAGATCATCAAGTTCGAAGGTTGCTATCACGGCCATTCAGATTCTCTGCTGATCAAGGCCGGCTCTGGTGCCCTGACGTTTGGCGTACCTAGCTCACCGGGTGTGCCGGAGGTGCTGGCGCAACACACGGTTACCCTGCCCTTTAACGACCTTGCGGCACTGGAAGCCGCCATGGACGAGCTGGGTGATCAGGTCGCCTGTGTGATTACCGAGCCGGTTGCCGGCAACATGAACTGCATCCCTTCGGTCGAGGGCTATCTCGAAGGCATGCGCGAGCTCTGTACTCGCCATGGCGCGGTACTAATCTTTGATGAGGTGATGACCGGTTTCCGATTCGGCACCGGCGGCGTTCAGGGCTTTTTGGGAATAAACCCGGATCTCACCTGTCTGGGTAAGGTGATCGGCGGTGGTATGCCGGTGGGCGCCTTCGGCGGGCGTCGCGACATCATGGAACAGATCTCGCCGCTGGGGCCGGTCTATCAGGCGGGTACGCTATCCGGAAACCCGGTAGCGATGGCCGCAGGCCTGGCGACCATGTCGATTATCAGTGAGCCGGGCTTTTACGATGACCTCTTCCGTCGCACGGGCGACTTGTGTAACGGCATGCGGGAAGCCGCGGCCGCAGCAGGCGTGCCCTTCACCACCAATCATCTGGGCTCCATGTTTGGCGGGTTCTTCACTGAAGACGAAACCGTGACCCAGTACCATCAGGTTATTGACTCCAATGTGGAGGCCTTCAATCAGTTTTTCCATCTGATGCTCGATAGCGGCGTGTATCTCGCACCCGCATCCTTTGAAGCCGGCTTCATGTCATCAGCCCATAGCGACGACGACATCGCCGCCACAGTTGACGCTGCCCGTGCAGCGTTTGCAGCGCTTTAGGGATAAGGGAGGCCGATCATGAGTGCACGCGGAGCTTTTCCCCACACCCGTTTGCGTCGTCTGCGAGCCTCGGCATTTGCCCGCGAGATAGTGCGCGAAAGCACGCTGAGTCCCGCGGACTTCATCTACCCCGTTTTCGTGCTTGAGGGCAGTGGGCAACGCGAGGCCGTGCCATCCATGCCTGGTGTGGAACGCCTTAGTATCGACCTGCTGGTGAAACTCGCCAAAGAAGCAAACGCGCTGGGTATCCCCGCCCTCGCACTCTTTCCAGTGGTCGGGCAGGATAGTAAGTCACTGCTGGCTGAAGCTGCCTATCAAGCTGACGGATTGGTGCAGCGCGCCGCTGCCGAGCTCAAGTCGGCCGTGCCGGAGATCGGCGTGATCACAGATGTCGCACTGGACCCCTACACCACCCACGGACAGGACGGCATCATTGATGAAGCAGGCTACGTGCTGAACGACGTCACCAGTGACACTTTGGTCAAACAGGCGCTCAGTCATGCGGTCGCTGGTGCCGATGTGGTGGCGCCTTCTGACATGATGGACGGACGCATCGGTGCGATTCGCAACGCGCTCGAAAGTGAGAGTCATATCAACACCCTGATCCTCTCTTACGCCGCGAAATATGCGTCCACTTACTACGGCCCGTTCCGTGATGCGGTCGGGTCCGCCGCCAACATCAAAGGCGGCGATAAGAAAACCTACCAGATGGACCCCGGCAACAGTGACGAAGCGATTCATGAGGTGGCGCTGGACCTTCAGGAAGGCGCAGACATGGTCATGGTGAAGCCAGGTATGCCATATTTGGATATCGTGCGGCGGGTCAAAGCCGAGCTACAAGTGCCGACCTTCGCCTATCAAGTGAGTGGTGAGTACGCGATGCACCAGGCGGCCTTTGCGCAGGACTGGCTGAGTTGCGACGCGGTGATGCTCGAATCTCTGCTCTGTTTCAAGCGCGCCGGTGCTGACGGCATCCTCACCTACTTCGCGATGGATGCGGCCCGACTGCTCAACGGGTAAACCTGCCTTGCGGCAACGATTCATCACGACGCTCTCTGTACTGTTGGCACTTGTGCTAGCCCATGGGACGCTCGCCCAACCCGACGCCACGGGCGCCGACTGCGGATGCCTGTGGGAGGGAAGCTTTTCCGAGGTCGCGTCTACAACCGACTTGGTAGTGCTGGCTGAGGTCCAAGCTATCAAGGGCAACGCCGTCGATCTCGTTCCCGAGCAGGTGCTAAAAGGTGAGTTCTGGCTGGATACCCTGCGCATTTGGATGCAAACCCGAGATTACTGCCGCCCGCCCGCTGACGATTTTCCGGTGGGTAGTCGCTGGATCATGGCGATCTCGCAAATTCAGGAAGTCCCCGAGGGGGGGTTTGATCCCTCCACCCCCAATCAAAGCTTCGGACGACCCTACGACTACACCCTGTCGAGCTGCGGCGGTTATTGGTTGCGGGTCAATGGCAGCACCGCGACCGGCAATCTGGTGCCCGGTATGCCGCGCTTTTACCACCAGCCGGATATGTCACCCGTGCTGGTAGATCTCGTTACCGGTTATCTGAGGGGAACGATATCCACCGAAGCGCTGACGGAAGCGAGCCGCGAGCGGCCGGAAGCCGTTAATGAATTGATCCTCGACACCCGGAGATTTCTCAGAGGGCAAGCCGACTGGCTTCCCGATGAAGACGTGGCCCCACCGGCTCAGGCGCCGGATTAAGATCAGTATCTGACTCGGTGACAGGTGACAGCGTCCGGTTGCGCCTCTCCCTGTCCCGCTGTCCACTGCTTGCCAATCCATTGTTAAAGCCATCACCACTGTCACAACGTGCGACCTCAACCCCCACAACCACAGGGGCCGTTAGTGGGACTTACCGCCTTAACAAACCGATCATCTCGTCGATCATCATGAGCGACAGGCCCCAAATACGGTGGCTGGCATACAAGCAAGAATCTGTCTCCATCTTCTGCCCCTTCCACTCCCACTCCAGCGGCTCTCGATTGCCCTCATCCAGCAGGAAGTGCAGTGGCACCCACACCACATCATCCACCTCGTGGTTTGGGGTGAGCTCAGGTAACTCAGTGACTTGAAAAATAAAGGGCGTCACCAGCATCTCAGGGCGGTCCTTTCGCCAGCCCGTGTTCACATCGGACAGCTCACCCAGCGGGGTGCCCCACCGAGCTAGATCCACACCAATCTCCTCCTCTGTTTCCCGCAGCGCACAAGAGAAATTGGAAGGATCCCCAGGGTCGCGTCGGCCGCCGGGGAAACCCATGTGTCCAGACCAGGGGTCACCCTCGCGGGTCGCCCGGCGAATCATGAGCATTTCAGTAGCATCAAGACCCTCGCGGATCATGATAGCGACCGCCGCACGGCCCGAGCGCGGCTCGAAGCCAGCCTCTTCCTTGTTAAAGCTATGGAGTTGGGTCTCGAGTTGTCGGGTGAGATCGCGCATGCTTCTCCACATCAGTGCGGGGCCATAACGGTCGTGGCTCTCGCGGCCAGCGCCACCCCGCAGCCCAGCGCGGCGGACACATCATAGCGGTTTACGCCCGCTCCGGCGCGACCGCTCAGCGCTGGCAACGCACGGTGACGGGGCTTCCGGTATCATGCCAGCGCTTTACCCACTGACAGGAAACGCTCTTTGAAACTCTATGCGGCTTATGCCATCGGTGCAGCACTGGTCGACACCGAAATTCAGGTGACCGACGCCGAACTGGCAGCAATGAACGTAAAAAAAGGCATGATGACCCTAGTCGATCAGGCGCAGCAGCGCGACATGCTGACAACGCTGTCCGATCACCTGGTCCGGGCGAACCACGCCTCAGGGGGCAGCGCCGGCAACAGCATGATCGCCACCGCGATGATGGGAGCGCCAACCTATATGAGTTGCAAGGTAGCGCAGGATGCCGACGGGGATATTTATCTGGCCGACCTCGAACACTCGGGCGTGGCCCACGGGTTCACAGAACGAAGCACCGACGGCGTCACCGGAAAATGCATCGTATTGATCACCCCCGATGCCGAGCGGTCCCTCAATACTCATCTGGGCATCTCCGAGACACTGTCCACCGACGAGGTCGACGAGGAGGCTATCAGGGGCTCAGAGTGGGTCTATCTCGAAGGCTATCTGGTGACCTCGCCCACCGGGCATGCCGCCGCGCTGAGAACCAAAGCGCTCGCTGAAGCACACGGTGTGAAGACAGCCGTCAGCTTTTCTGACCCGGGCATGGTGAAATTTTTTCGCGACAACATGGCCGCCATGGTCGAGGGCGGTGTGGAGCTGGTGTTCTGTAACGAATCCGAGGCACTCGAGTGGGGGCAATGTGACCATCTCGATACGGCGGTTGAGGCCATCAAAGCGGTCGCACGGCGCTTTGTGATCACCTTGGGCGCCGAGGGCGCGGTGACATGGGATGGTGAGACGCTGCACCGGGTGGCCGCCAGGCCCATTGAGGCAGTGAACACCAATGGCGCCGGCGATATGTTTGCCGGCGCTTTCCTGTACGCCTTGTCGCGCGGGGAGACCGACCTGCGGGCCACCGAATATGCCACCCTTACCGCGGGGGAAGTAGTAAAATACTTCGGACCGCGGTTGGAGCGAGACGCCTGCCTCGCACTGCGCCGCCAATTTTTTGGTGACTGATTCGTCAGCGCCCAACAGGAACACACCACAGCGTATGAGCGATAAAGAGATCAAACCTGTCATCAAGGCAGACCCGCTGTATCAGATGCTGCGCCGGGAAGATGTCGACGACTTCAATGCCAATCGCGACAGTTTGGACACTAGTGAACTCACCGGTGGTGATTATCGAGGCCGGGACCTGCGCAGGATGAACGCCCGGGGATTGGACTTTTCCAATGCCTACTTTCGCAACTGTGATCTCAGCGGCATCGACTTCCGGGAAACCAATCTCGAAGGCGCTAGCCTGATGGACGCCAAAGTGTCTGGGGTGTACTTCCCCGAAGCCTTGAGCGCTGACGAGATACAACTCTCCCTCGATCATGGCACGCGCCTGCGCTATCACCAGGACTGAGCGGACATGATTGGCAGGGACGCCATCTCTATCTCATCGGCTTACAGCTTCAGGGCTTGGAAAGGCCTTCTCCTCTTGGCCTGCTTGCTGCTCCTCCAGAGCCCTGTCGGACAAGCACAAAACAGCCTCGCCGCAGCGCTGCAGCAGCAGAGTGAATTCCTGCCGGTCCACGAGGCCTACCGACTCAATGGCGCGGTGACCGCGGACGGTCAAATCCATCTTTACTGGCAGATCGCCGAGGGCTATTACCTCTATCAGCACATGTTCAAGGTGAGACACACAGACGCGTCCACACCGACGAATCTGTCGATTGACTTTCCACCTGCGCTGGATAAAACCGATGAGTTCTTTGGCGATGTCTCGGTCTATTACGATGAGGCGGACCTGACCGTCTCGCTCCCCGATGACGAGGCGCGGTTGACGCTTGCGGTCACCTATCAAGGCTGTGCGGATGCGGGGCTGTGTTACCCGCCTGAGACCGAGCATCTGCTGGTGGATGTCGCCACGGTTGCGGTCACGCCAACAGCCTTTGAACGCCAGCCTTCTAATGCCGCTAACGCTACCTCCACCGGCCCGAATATGACGTTGTTGCTGGCGCTGGGGCTGGCCTTTCTAGGGGGCCTTATCCTCAATGCCATGCCCTGTGTGTTCCCCATTCTCTCGCTCAAAGTGCTGAGCTTTGCCACCGGCGATCGTACTGAGCACCGTCGGCACGGCCTCGCGTATCTCGCGGGGGTCGTCGCTTCTTTTGTTCTGATTGCCAGCGTGCTGATCAGCCTGCAGAGTGCCGGCCGCTGGGTAGGCTGGGGATTTCAGCTACAGTCCACCGGCTTTGTGATTGGGCTGGCCTATTTGTTTGCCGTGATGGGGCTCTCCCTGTCGGGGCTCGTGCTGCTCGGCGGGAGATGGATGAACCTCGGTGCGGGGCTTGCGACCGCTCCCGATTCGCGCGGCAGCTTCTTCACGGGCGTTCTGGCGGTGGTGGTAGCGAGCCCCTGTACAGCGCCCTTTATGGGCAGCGCGCTGGGCTACGCCCTCACCCAACCGGCATTTGAGGCGCTAGCCGTCTTCGCGGCGCTCGGCGTGGGCATGGCGACTCCGATGGTCGCCATCAGCATGAGCGACACCGCGCGACGCTGGCTACCTAAGCCCGGCGCCTGGATGGAAACTCTGAAACAAGTGATGGCCTTCCCGCTCTACCTCACGGCCGTCTGGCTACTCTGGGTTGCAGGCAAACAGAGCGGCGTCGATACGATGGCGGCCGCTGCCGCAGGCCTCGTGATGCTCGCGCTCGGGCTGACGCTAATCCGCGGCGGGGCGACTACCCGCGTCGTCGGCCTGATCTGTATGGTCTCGGCCATTATTCTGGGCAGCGTGCGCGGTGACGCCACTTCAATCGACAAAGGGGAGAGAGATGGGATCGTCGCCTGGTCACCCGAGCGGCTTCAGACGCTCCGGGCACAGGGCACGCCGGTATTTGTAGATGTGACCGCCGATTGGTGCATTACCTGCCTGGCCAATGAGCAGGCCGTGCTGTTCACGGATGACATGACCCGCGCCTTCGAAGCTGCCGGCGTCACATACATGGTGGCGGACTGGACTAATTACGACCCTGAAATTGGCGCTTTCGTGCGCGAGCACGGGCGTAGCGGCATTCCGCTCTACGTGATGTACCCGGGTAATCTGAGTGCAACGCCCGCCATTTTACCCCAGCTACTGACCGCCAATATCGTCAACGAGGCCTTAGCCAGTGTCTCTCGTTAAGCAGACAGCATGTTCATTACTCGGCGCATCGTTAATTCATGCCCCATGGCCATGCGCCATCCATTCAGTTCAGCCTGCTTTCTCCCGCCTCCGACCAAGCAGAGGCGTGATATGGCCTTGCAGCTCTGCCACTATGACCCTCAAAGCAAAGGAACCCAGCGTATGACCGATCCAATGATGCGGCGATCCCTGTCCTCCCCTAAACAGGGGTATGCATTCACTGCCCTGGTGTGCCTATTCTCAACGGACTTGTCATCCCTGTCCCACGCGAGCGAGATGCTTCACTGGAAGGATGCCTGGGTCCGCAGCATGCCACCGGGCGCACAGGTGACCGCTGCCTACGGCATGCTCATGAATCACAGTGACCAAACAGTGACCTTATCGACAGTGAGCAGCGAGATCAGCGGCACCGCAGAAATGCACGAAGTCATAGCCGACGGAGACCAGCTCCGCATGGCGGAGCTCGAATCCATCGACATCGCACCTCACGAGACGCTGATATTCGAAGCTGGTGGTCGCCACATTATGCTTCTCGATATCGCGGCACCTCCCATTGAAGGTGAAAATGTTGAAATCTGCGCGGTCAGCGCTGCAGGTACCCGAGCCTGTACTGAGGCAGCGGTGAGACGACAAGCCGCTGCCGCAGACGATACGCACGCCAATCACCACTGATGGATGACGACAACCCACAACCAGACGCCGCCGCACCAGACCGCGAGCCTGGTTTTTTGCGCCGCTGGATGGGTGGGCTGAGGCCTGACCCCGGTAGTTCTGACCCCCGCAAGCTGGGCAAGTGGGGCGGCAGCGTCGCCGTTGCCTATTTGCTTATTGCGGCCGCAGTGGGCGTCTACTGGAGCAGCGCCCCCGAGCATTTTGATGTCCGCGAGAACGCCGCGCGCTATGCCGCGGCCACAGAGCAGGACGTGGTGACCGGCACGACCACTGTCGCCGCGCTGCAGGAAACGATCCGCATCCTGCTGGAGAAACCGGGCGGCTACTTACACAACGATCTCTTCCCACCGGGTGTCTGGCTGGACAACATGCCGAATTGGGAATACGGCGTGCTCGTGCAAAGCCGCGATTTGGCCCGCGCGCTGCGAGAAGTACTCAGTCGCTCGCAGTCCCAGTCAAAAGAGGATGTCGATCTTACCCTCGCAGAACCGCGCATTAACTTTCAATCAAAAAGCTGGATTTTGCCGGCCTCGGAAAGCGAGTATCGCGACGCATTACGTTTTCTTGAAGCCTATCGCGCGCGGCTCGCGGTCACTGGCCAGAACAGTGCCCAGTTTTATGCACGCGCTGACAACCTGAGCCATTGGCTCGGCATGATCGAGAAGCGCCTTGGCAGTCTTTCCCAGCGGCTGTCTGCCAGCGTGGGACAGCGCCGACTGAATACCGACCTCGCGGGGGATACCGCCGCCGCACAATCGACCAACGCGCCTGAAGAAATACTGGTGCGCACTCCGTGGCGCGAAATCGACGATATTTTCTATGAAAGCCGCGGTGCGGCCTGGGCACTGACGCAGTTTTTAAAAGCCGCCGAGGTCGACTTCGCAGACGTGCTCGCCAAGAAGAATGCCACCGTCAGCCTGCGACAAATCATCAGAGAATTGGAAGCCGCTCAGGCCACCGTCTGGAGTCCGATGATTTTAAATGGCTCGGGTTTCGGCTTGTGGGCCAATCACTCGTTGGTGATGGCGAGCTACATCTCGCGCGCAAATGCGGCGCTCATTGACCTTAGGGAGCTGCTAGCGCAGGGCTAAAGATGCGCCAATTCAGAAAGTTTTAAAAGAGGCACTAGTGGGACGCTAGCAGCAGGGGAGCGCAAGTAGAAAACGAGGCAAGCGCAGCGATGAAGAAAGGTCAGTGCAACGAGTGAAAGAGAAGCCAGTGCAAGAAAGTAGATTGCAGGCGGTCAAAAAGCTTGGGCTCCTCAGCACTTCTCGCCGGCAAGCAACACCCACTCTTCCTGCTGATCCGTAATCGATAGCGCCACTTCCGGCGCGTAGGCCTCGATGACCTCTTGAGCTTGATCCACCAAGAGTCCCGCCAACAGTAAACGCCCCCCAGGAACCATCAACGATGTCAGCGCTGGCGCAAGTGCCACCAGCGGCCCAGCCAGAATATTGGCCACGACCCAATCGGCCGACGCCTGCCAGCTTGCAATCAAATCATCCTGAGGGAGCACAACCCGGAAAGCGGCATCCGGCACCTCGTTGCGCTGGGCATTATCCCGACTTGCTGTAATCGCCTGGGGGTCGTTATCAACACCCAGCACCGCTGTCGCGCCCAGGCGCGCCGCTGCAATTCCGAGAATGCCTGAGCCACATCCGTAATCGACAACGCGTTGGCCGGGCGGGAGATCTGCATCCAGTGCGCGCAGACACATAGCAGTGGTCGGGTGCGCACCCGTACCAAAGGCCAGACCTGGGACGAGCAAGATATTGATCGCGTTAGGATTGGGAGGGTGTGTCCAGCTGGGACAAATCCACAGTCGCTCCCCCATCTGCAGGGGATGAAATTGATCTTCCCAGACGCGGGTCCACTCGCGATCTGCCACGGGCACGGCGACGGTGGGTGCTTGGGTGCAGAGCTCAGAGGGTATTTCGCCGAGCAGCCGAGTGAGGTCCTCAGCTCCGGCAAATAGCGCCGTCAGGCGAACCGCATCCCAGAGCGGCGTTTCGCCAGGACCCGGCTCAAGAAGCGGTTGATCCGCCTCATCCTCCAACGTGACAGACAAGGCGCCGCGCGCGAACAGCCAGTCTTCGAGGGGCTCAACCTGATCCTTGCGGGCGGTGAAATGAAGCTCCTGCCATTCGGCGGCAGCGCTCAATGCTCGTGTTCCAGCTTACTCTCGAGGTAATGAATACTGACGCCGCCGGCCATGAACGAGCTGTCGGTCACCAGCTCACGATGTAGGGCAGCGTTGGTGCGGATGCCGTCCACCACCAGCTCGTCGAGCGCCTGACGCATTTTGACAAGCGCGGCCTCTCGCGTATCGGCAAAAGTGATCAGCTTGCCGATTAGGCTGTCGTAGTGCGGCGGCACGGTGTAACCACTGTAAACATGGGAATCGACCCGCACGCCGTGACCACCCGGCGCATGGAAGGTTTTGATCGTGCCCGGTGAAGGCATGAAGGTGCGAGGATCCTCTGCATTGATACGACACTCGATCGAGTGCCCTTTCAGTGACACGTCTTCCTGCTTGATCGACAGCGGGGCGCCGCCGGCGATCAACAGCTGCTCACGAACAATATCCACGCCGCTGATCATCTCGGTCACGGGATGCTCAACCTGCACCCTGGTATTCATCTCGATGAAATAAAACGCGTTGTCTTCGAACAGGAACTCGAAGGTACCCGCGCCGCGATAGCCCATATCAAGGCAGGCGCGCACACAGGCGTCGCCGATTTCGTTGCGCAGGGCATCATCGATACCTGGGGCTGGCGCCTCTTCGATCACTTTCTGGTGGCGACGCTGCAGCGAGCAATCTCGATCACCGAGATGGATTGCATTGCCCTGCCCGTCCGCCAGCACCTGAATTTCGACGTGGCGCGGTCGCTGCAAAAATTTCTCCATATAGACAACCGGTGATCCAAAGGCTGCCTGAGCCTCGGATTGCGTCACCTGTATGGAGGAGAGCAGCACCTCTTCGTTGTGCACCACCCGCATACCGCGACCGCCACCGCCGGCTGCTGCCTTCACAATCACTGGGAAACCAATTTCTCTCGCGATCCGAATCACTTCATCAGGATCATCGGGCAGCGCGCCGTCAGAGCCCGGTACTGTCGGTACACCGGTGCGCTGCATCTGCTGCTTGGCAGATACCTTGTCACCCATCAGGCGGATGGTGTCCGCGGTAGGGCCAATAAAGGTGAAGCCGCTTTTCTCTACCTGCTCGGCAAAGTCAGCGTTCTCTGACAAAAAGCCGTAACCGGGGTGAATCCCGTCAGCGTTGGTCAGCTCGGCAACGCTGATAATGGACGGCACATCGAGGTAACTCTGTGCCGAGGGCGGCGGCCCGATACATACAGCCTCATCGGCGAGGCGAACGTGTTTGAGTTCCCGATCCGCTGTGGAGTGCACAGCCACGGTCTTGATGCCCAACTCTTTACAGGCGCGCAACACGCGAAGCGCAATTTCGCCGCGGTTAGCGATCAGTACTTTTTCAAGCATGGGGAATGTCCTTTTGGGGTCGCTCACCCACGCTTCAGGAAATGGAGATCAGGGGCTGATCGAACTCGACGGCTTCGCCGTTCTCAACGTGAATCGCAGTGACGGTGCCGGCGCGATCGGCTTCGATCTGGTTCATCATCTTCATGGCCTCGACAATGCAGAGCACGTCACCCACGCGCACGGTCTGGCCAACCTCGACAAACGAGGGGGCTTCAGGGCCAGGCGCGCGATAGAAGGTGCCCACCATGGGCGACAACACCGCGTTATCAGCAACCGGCGCGGCAGCGGTTGCAGTGGCCTCAGCAGCGGGCGCCTCAGCCGTGGAGGGGGCCGCCGCGGGTACGGGAGCAGGCGCGAAAGCTGCTGGCGCAGCATAGGCAACGGGCGCTGCGGGTTGATTGCCATGACGGCTAATGCGAACCGATTCCTCGCCCTCTTTGATCTCAATCTCGCCGATATTCGATTCTTCCAGCAGTTCGATCAGTTTTTTGACTTTGCGAATATCCATGTGGGTTCCTTCAATGGGTCGTGGAATTGATGTCGAGGGACTGCAGCACTGCGGCCAGTGCGCAGTCGTAGCCGAAGCTACCGAGCCCCGAGATCACCGCCTCGGCGATGTCCGAGATGTAACTGTGATGTCGAAAAGGTTCGCGGGCATAAACGTTGGAAATGTGCACTTCGATGCATGGAATATCGACCCCGGCCAGCGCATCGCGCAACGCGACGCTGGTATGGGTAAATGCCGCCGGATTGATAATGATGAACTGCGTGCCATCGGCGCGCGCTTGATGAATCGCCTCGATCATCTCCTGCTCGCTGTTGCTCTGCAGACAGGTGAGGCTCGCCCCCGCACGCCCGGCCTCGGATTGCAGACGATGGTTTATCTCGTCCAGCGTTTCCGAACCGTAGATCTCGGGCTCGCGGGTACCCAACAGATTAAGGTTGGGTCCATGTAATACCATGATTGCCGCCATGGGCTGATCTGCCAATATGGATAACAGGGGCGCGAGTGTGTAGCAGAAACCACCCGGAGTCCACTTTTTTGGTCATTTGCACTCTTTTTCGCGACGATGCCCGCATAATTGCGGCAAAATTAAGGTGCGGTCCATAGAATAAAAAAACGCCTATTTACTGCGCCGGGAGCGGCGTGGCCTGCTCCGCCCGAACAGACTGAGGCACCGGCTGCAAGCCATAGCCGCAACAACCACGATTCAACCTACACCCCGGGCAAGACCAAAGTCAGGTCGGTGCATGCCGTCTGTGATCGCCACAGGCGTGAGGAAAAAATCGCCACTGAATTTTGAGACTTGAGGCAGTTGGTTAAAAAATGTCCAGTAGATCTTTCGGTTCCCCACTGGCTCCTTTACACTCATCGCTTGTAGTTGAGTCCTTTTCCCGATGCATATTGGCGGCCTAAAGCCCTGCAATAACGTGTTCCTTGCGCCAATGGCCGGGGCCACAGATCTCCCGATGCGAGAACTCGCCGTTGAGTTGGGTGCGGGTATGGCTGTGGGCGAGATGCAAAGTGCTGATTTGAGCCTGGCCCATTCTCGCAAAACAACACAACGACAGAGACACAGCGCCCGAGCGGGACTCCGCTCTGTGCAGATTGTAGGCTACGACCCCCAACAGCTGGCTGAAGCCGCACGCTTCAATGCGGATCTGGGTGCCGACATCATCGACATCAACATGGGCTGCCCCGCGAAAAAAGTCTGCCGCCGCGCGGCGGGGTCCGCGCTGCTGGCCGACGAAGCGCTGGTAGGTCGCATTCTCGAAACAGTCGTCACCGCAGTCGATGTCCCCGTGACAGTGAAAATCCGCACCGGCACCGATCCCGAGCACCGTAATGGCGTCACCATTGCACGAATTGCCGAGAGCGCGGGCATCCAAATGCTGACCGTTCATGGCCGCACCCGCGCGGACCGCTTCAAGGGGTACGCCGAATACCAAACCATCGCCGAAATCGTCCACGCCGTGACGATCCCGGTGATCGCCAACGGCGACATCGACTCTGCACAAAAGGCGCAGAGAGTCCTAATGATGACAGGCGCCGCCGGCGTCATGATTGGTCGCGCAGCGCAGGGCCAGCTCTGGCTGCCCGGTGCGATTGCATCCACCTTGGCCGCGGGAGACGAGCGCGCGCGAACTCCCGCGTTGAGTGAGCAACTGCGCCTGCAAGGCGATCATCTTGTGCGGCTGCACGATTTTCACGGTAATCACTTGGGACCGCGCATCGCGCGCAAGCATCAGGCGTGGCTGCTCGAATCGTTGACCGCGCAGCAGGCAATCTCTAGAGAGGACGCCCGCGCCTGGCGACAGACTTTCAATCGGCTTGAGTCGGCTAAGGAGCAGGTCAAGTGCCTTAGGAAACTGACCGATGCACTGATGTCAGCCTCACCCGCCACTGCGCCAGCATCTCAGATGTCCGTGGCCACATGAATCCACCCGAGCCCAGCGCGGCACCCAAGCGTCGCAAAAAAAATCTCTCAGGCCCGCAACCTCTGCGCGACAGTGCGAGCGAGGCGATTGGCCACTTCCTAGAGACGCTCGACGGAGAGCCGTGCAGTGAGCTGTATGACATGGTGCTGCACCAGGTAGAAGAGCCACTTTTCAAAGCCGTACTGGACTACACCCAGCACAATCAAAGTCATGCCGCGGCCATGCTGGGTCTGAACCGGGGCACCCTGCGGAAAAAACTCCGACAACATGGCTTGCTGGCTGAATCAGAGCCGCCGAAGCCCAAGCGATCCGCCCGCAGGGGCAAAGCACCTGCCAACAGCAAAACCACGAGCAAAGGGAAACGATAGACCATGAGCGAAGCCGGACTGGCCCCCCTGAGGCGTGCCCTCATCAGTGTTTCGGATAAAACCGGCATCGTTGATTTCGCCCGCACACTGGCGGCACGCAAAGTCGAGATTCTCTCGACCGGCGGCACCTGCCGGCTGCTCCGCGAAGAGGGACTTAGCGTAGTGGAAGTCTCCGATCACACCGGATTTCCCGAGATGATGGATGGTCGCGTGAAAACCCTGCACCCCAAGATTCATGGCGGCATTCTGGGCCGGCGCGGCACAGACGATGAAGTGATGTCCGCATACGAAATCCCGCCTATCGATCTGGTCGTAGTGAATTTGTATCCGTTCGAGGCCACCGTCGCACACCCAGACTGCACCTTGGAAGACGCAGTGGAAAATATTGATATCGGCGGACCCACCATGGTCCGTGCGGCAGCGAAGAACCACCGCGACGTCGCCATTGTGGTATCGGCCGGCGACTACGATCGCATCCTAAGTGAACTCGAATCGCATGACGGCCACACCACGCTGGCAACACGATTTGATCTTGCCATTCGCGCCTATGAGCACACCGCCGCTTATGACGGCATGATCGCCAATCACTTTGGCGGCCTGGTCGAGGGTTGCTCTAAGGACTACCCGCGGACCTTCAACCTGCAGCTCGAAAAGTTGCAGGAGATGCGCTACGGGGAAAACCCCCACCAGAGCGCCGCTTTTTACCGCGAGGCGCGACAGGCCGAGGTGGGCATCAGCAGTGCCGAGCAGCTGCAGGGCAAAGCACTCTCATACAACAACGTCGCAGACACCGACGCCGCACTGGAGTGCGCAAAGAGCTTCGACGCGCCGGCCTGCGTGATTGTCAAACACGCCAACCCCTGCGGTGTGGCGGTCGCGCCGGATTTGATAAGCGCCTACGACCTCGCCTTTCACACGGATACCGAGTCGGCGTTTGGCGGCATCATTGCGTTTAACCGCGAGCTGGATGGCGCCACTGCAGCGGCGATAGTCGAGCGCCAGTTTATTGAAGTGATCATTGCGCCCGAAATATCCGCCGACGCCATCGCAGCCGTTGCAACGAAGGAAAACATACGGTTACTGCGCACCGGCGCGTGGGCTGCCCCCGCCTCTGCCAGAGACTTCAAACGGGTCAACGGCGGGCTGCTAGTTCAGGATCGCGACGACGGCATGGTCACCCGGTCAGATGTCACGGTGGCCACCGAGCGCGCACCTACCGACGCCGAGTGGGACGACTTACTGTTCGCCTGGAAAGTGGCCAAGTTCGTGAAAAGCAATGCGATCATTTATGCCGCCAACCAGCGCACGATTGGCGTGGGCGCCGGCCAAATGTCGCGGGTGAACTCTGCGCGCATCGCCGCGATCAAGGCAGAGCACGCGGGCCTGAAAGTTAAAGGAGCGGTGATGGCCTCCGACGCCTTCTTCCCGTTCCGAGATGGTATCGACAATGCAGCGGAGCGCGGGATCGCCGCAGTGATTCAGCCAGGTGGCTCCATGCGGGACGAAGAAGTGATCGCGGCGGCAAACGAGGCGGGCATGGCCATGGTGTTTTCCGGCATGCGCCATTTCCGGCACTGATCAGTGAATCAAAGCGAGACCGCCGTATGAATATTCTGGTTGTGGGGAGTGGCGGGCGCGAGCACGCGCTGGCGTGGAAGCTGGCCGAACCGGACTCGGTCGCGCGGGTGTATGTGGCGCCGGGCAACGCCGGCACGGCACTCGAACCGAAACTTGAAAATGTGCCACTTGATCCTATGGACATCGAAGGCCTCGCGCAATTTGCCCGGGATCAGGACTGCGCACTGACCGTCATCGGCCCGGAGGCACCATTGGTTGCCGGCGTCGTGGATCGATTCGCAGAGCTTAATCTGCCCTGCTTTGGCCCCACTGCCGGTGCCGCGCAGTTGGAGGGCAGTAAGTCCTTTACCAAGGATTTTCTTGCGCGGCACAACATCCCCACCGCGTCCTACGCCGTTTTTACCAGCATCGAACCGGCTTTGGCCTATGTCCAGGAGCAAGGCGCACCGATTGTCATAAAGGCCGACGGCCTCGCTGCAGGGAAAGGGGTTATTGTGGCGATGACGCTGGATGAGGCCGAGGCCGCCATCCACGATATGCTCGCCGATAACAAGTTTGGTGACGCCGGAGCGCGGGTTGTCGTAGAAGGCTTTCTTGAGGGCGAAGAAGCCAGCTTTATCGTGATGGTCGATGGCGAGCATGTGCTGCCTATGGCCACCTCTCAGGATCACAAACGTATTGGTGAAGGAGATACCGGCCCCAATACCGGCGGCATGGGTGCCTACTCCCCGGCACCGGTTGTGACCGACGCCGTCTTCGCCAAAGTGATGGAGCGGGTGATCCTACCCACTGTGCAGGGCATGGCGGCAGAAGGACACCCCTATACCGGCTTTCTCTACGCCGGGCTCATGATTGATGCGGAGGGGAATCCCTCGATCATCGAGTACAACTGTCGTTTTGGCGACCCGGAAACTCAGCCCATTATGCACCGTCTAAGAGGCGATCTCGGCGCGCTGTGCCTTGCAGCGCTAGATGGCCGACTGGACGAGATAACTGCAGACTGGGATCCCCGACCCGCTGTGGGCGTGGTATTGGCCGCGGAGGGTTACCCCGGTTCTTATGAAAAGGGCCACGAGATTAAAGGCCTGAACGCGGAATGGCCGGCCACTACCAGGGTCTTCCACGCCGGCACGCAACAAATGGGTGACAGCGTGGTGACGCAAGGCGGCCGCGTTCTCTGCGTCAGCGCGCTCGGCGATTCCATCACTGATGCCATTGCGGCGGCCTATGCCGGTGTCGATCAGATTAGCTGGGAGGGCATGGTCTGCCGCCGGGATATTGGTTGGCGCGCCATAAATCGTTAAGATTGAGCCATGACTGAACTCACTCGCACCTCATCGCGAAGACCCCTTGATGGCATCGACCGCCTTTTAAGTCGAGTCGATAAGCGGCTTCGTCAGTTGGCAGGCGCATCCATCTCCCTCCCCGAGGCTGCATCGCGACCCTCCCCGTCAGTCGGCCACGAAGAGCCCAAGCTGAGCACACGCGAGCGCGAGCATGCCGCTGCCTTGATGCGGGTGAACCATACCGGAGAGGTCTGCGCGCAGGCTCTCTATCAGGGACAGGCGCTGGCTGCCCGCTCGGACGAGACGCGAGAGAAGCTCCTCAGTGCCGCGCGGGAGGAAGCGGATCATCTGGCTTGGTGCAAGGCGAGAATGGCCGAGCTCGATGCCGAACCCAGTCGCCTGAACCCCCTGTTTTACGCTGCCTCTTTTGCACTAGGTGCTGCCACTGCCGCAGCGGGCGATAAGGTCAGCCTGGGGTTTGTGCACGCCACCGAGGAGCGCGTGGCCAGCCATCTGCGGGCGCACCTGAAAGCCTTGCCGGGCGGGGATCGCAAGTCTCAATTAATTCTGCAGCAGATGCTGAATGATGAGGAGCGTCACGGCGCAGAAGCGCTGAAGCACGGTGGCGAGGAGTTCCCGCGCCCTGTGAAGGCTGTGATGACGCTGGCGAGCCAGCTGATGACCCGGACCACCTACTGGATTTAGGTGCAACAGAGTTGCCGCCCAGATGCATTTCTGGCACCTAATATCTAAGTAGCGTTACTCAGCGAGATGTTTTAGCCTCCACATAATCATAAGAAGGGGTGAAATCCATGCCGAAACAGCCAGTAACACTGCCTTCATATCACTCACATCATTCCTGCCATTAGGCAATCAAGCTGTTGCGGAACACACCGCCGCGAGGGCTGTCAACTAACCGACGAGTTGTTCTAGCTATGTTTGGGAGCGATCACTATGAATAATAACGAAGAAGAGAATCAACGTGACGAAGCGGACTCGGCATCAGAAGCCTCGCTGGACGAGGAGCTGATCGGAGAGGCCACCGAGACGACAGACAACACCGAAGGCACAGCAGATAGCCCGCTTGTAGAGACAGATCCGAGCGCTGACCAAGCCGACGACTTTTCAGCGGCGCGGACAGACGAAGACACTGATGACATTGCAGAGTCAGGAACAGACTGGTTGATCGATACCGGCTTGGCTGCAGCAATTAACCCTCAGAGCGATGTCTCGGAAGCAGCATCAGAGGACCGCGAATCAACCAACACCGGCCAGGAGAACGCCGAATCTGGGCTTTACGACGATGATGATAATGATGAGGACAGCTGGGAGCAGGATGAGTACGAAGACGGCGACTATGAGGGTGATCTAGCCAAGTCTGATGATGAATACGATGTCGGAGAGAACGAGCAAGCCTCTCTCATTGACTCCGACCTTGAAAATCCCGCGCCCACAACCCGTGCAGTCTGGCCCATAGTCTTCGGCGGCATTGCACTTGCGCTGATAGGCCTTGGAGGCTGGGACCTGTTCCAGGAACGCGTCACCCTGCAAACTCGCATTACCGAGTTGAAACAAACCCAAGCTCGCACCAGGGAATCAGCAGCGCTCGACGCCAAAACCGTCGCCGAGCTGGAAGTCGAGAACGCGGCCCTCAAACTGCAGCTCGACACCCTTTACCGAGACTACAATGCGGCGATGGCCAAGCTCAGAAATGCACCAATAACCGGAGAGGCGACTGGGGAGAGTGATGATACCAAGGCAACTGTCGCGGCATCGGTTCCGACAACCGCTCTAGCAGCGCAGGACGACGAGCCTGGTCGCAACGAAAGTAGCGAAGCGACGCCTTCCGGTACTGGCGGATGGTTTATCAATATCGGCGCCTACGCCAGTTCGCAGTCCGCCAACACCTGGATCCTCAGATTGCAGAACTCTGGTTACGACGTCTCAGTTACGAAGATACAGACATCCGAAGGCATCACCCTGAACCGCGTGAGGTTGACTGGCTTTGACTCCAAAGTCGCCGCTAAGGATTTCGCACAAGAACTGGAAACGGATTACGGCACGGGTCCGCTGTGGGTAGGAGAACTCCCCTCCGGTAACTAAACTTAGTCGCATGACCTCGCGGCATCTTCCGAGCAGCTGCTGTAACGTCACCTGTGACTATCTAGGCTACCCATTACCAGTGTAGCAGCTGCGCGCCCGATAGCTTAGCTCGGGCCCACGGCAGGGTGTCCCATATTAATACGGCTGGCAAAACTAGGTCATGTCCATCCGGACATGGGCTATGTGACGCGCCCAGCCGCAAGAGTGTCGGCGTGACCAACTAGCTTCACCCAGTTACCGTCGACAACACAGGTGAGCCTGCCTCCACGGGCGGAACAGTGCTGAGCAGAAAGCGCCGATCTTCCCAATCGCTATGACCAAAACGGTGATAGCGGGTAGCGTGCCGATCCCATCACCGGGTCTTGATCCACTGCGTAGTGAGGGCCAAACATGCGCGATACAAAATCCGCTTTGCTACCCGAAATTCCTCCGCTGTCCAACTAATCTGCCAAATCAGCCACCGGTGAACATGGTCGCCAGAGCAACGCCCGGGTCTTCAGCCCGCATAAAGGTCTCTCCAATAAGAAAGGTGTGCACCCCACGCCCGCGCATCTCCAAGACCTGTGCTGCGGAACTGAATCCGCTCTCGGTTACCACCTGCACTCCGGCAGGTATGTGCTCTAATAATCCATAGGTCGTATCGAGACTCATCTCGAACGTATGCAGATCTCGGTTATTGATCCCGATAAGATCACCACCCAGTGTCAGGGCCTCGTCGAGCTCCGCCTCGTCGTGGACCTCGACCAGCACATCCAGCCCTGCCTCACAGGCACAGTCGTGAAGATCCTTGAGATGCGGCAACTCCAGACAGGCCACAATCAGCAGGATAGCATCGGCGCCAATCGCCCTCGCTTCCCAAATCTGATACGGGTCGAGGGTAAAATCCTTGCGCAACACTGGCAGTGAGCAGGCGCCCCGAGCGGCCTGCAAGTAGTCGTCTGCCCCTTGAAAAAAATCGATATCGGTCAACACCGATAAACAGGCGGCACCGCCCGACTCATAGCTGGCGCCAATCTCGGCGGGATGGAACTCCTCGCGAATCACTCCTTTGCTGGGGCTCGCCTTTTTGATCTCGGCAATGACTGCCGCCTGGCCCTGCGCCACACGATCAGAAAGCGCGTGCCGAAAGCCCCTGGGCGGGTCCGCGCGGGTTGCCAGTTGTTCGAGCTCTCCGAGCGACCGCAGCTGCTTGCGCTCGGCGACCTCTTCTATCTTGCGGTCGAAAATCTTTTTGAGCACCGTGGGTGCGGCAAGCTTGGTAGTCATCAGCCAGGTGCTACGGCTTGCTCTTGAGCGAAAGCCTGCGTGAAAGCGACGAACGCCTCGAGTTTTTGCGCAGCAGCACCTGAGGCCATCGCTTTTTCGGCGGCAACAATACCTGAAGGCAGCGAGTCAGTTACCCCCGATACATAAATCCCGGCGCCTGCATTCAGCGTAATCATAGAGCGCGCCTTGATGCTGACCGCATCTTCGTCGCCACCAAGTGCGGACCGAATCAGACTCGCAGAGTGCTCTGCGGTCTCTACCTGCAAGCCGTTCAAGCTGTCATGAGCATGACCCAAAGCGGCGGGATCAATATCTATCGGCGAGATTTCACCGGCTTTGCATTCATAGCCTAGCGTGTTGGCTGCGATGGAAATCTCATCGAGCCCGTCGTCGCTGTGAAGGACCAGTGCATGCTCACTGCCTAACCGGACCAGCACCTCAGTCAGGGGCTCGCAGAGCGCCGAGTCGTATACACCAAGCACCTGTCGTTTCACCTTTGCAGGATTCGTCAGCGGGCCTAGCACGTTAAAGAGGGTGCGCAGACCGAGCTCTTGTCGCGGGCCGACAGCGTGCTTCATGGCCCCGTGATGCGCCGGCGCAAACATAAAACCCAAGCCCACTTCCTGAACGCAGAGGGTGATCTGCTGAGCGCTTACATCGAGGTTTACCCCCAACGCCTCGAGTACATCAGATGAACCGCTGCTGCTCGAGACCGACCTATTGCCGTGCTTGGCGACCTGCGCGCCCGCAGCGGCGGCAACAAACGTCGCAGCGGTCGACACATTGAACAAGTTGGCACCATCACCCCCCGTTCCCACAAGGTCGATCACATGTTTACCGGCTATGGAGACAGGGGTCACTAAGTCGCGCATCACCTCTGCGGCACCAGCGATTTCTTCGATGGCCTCGCCTTTCATGCGCAGGGCTACTAACAACGCACCAATCTGTGCTTGAGACGCCTCGCCTATCATCACCTTCGTCATAACGGCGCGCATCGATTCTCGGGAGATATCTCTCCCCTCCACCCATTGCTCGAGTGCCTGCTGCAGCGTCATATTTTCGTGCCCATTATTGACTCACGAACATCGTGCCAGAAACTGATCCAACATGGCGTGGCCATGTTCGGAGAGAATAGACTCGGGATGAAACTGCACGCCCTCAATATCGAGTTCACGGTGACGCAGCCCCATGATCGCCTCTTGATTCCCGCTGTCGTCCTCTGTCCAGGCAGTGACCTCGAGGCAGTCGGGCAGCGAGTCTGCGTCGACCACGAGGCTGTGATAGCGGGTAGCGGTGAATGGACTGGGCAGGTCTCTGAACACGCCTTCACCGGTGTGATAGATCGGGCTGGTCTTGCCATGCATCACTTTTTGCGCGCGCACGATCTGACCACCAAAGACGGCACCAATGCTCTGCTGTCCGAGACAGATGCCGAATATCGGCACTTTACCAGCGAAGTGTTCGATCACCGACATGGAAATGCCTGCCTCCTTGGGTGAGCAGGGGCCGGGCGAGATGCAAATACCCTCAGGCGCCCGGGCTTCAATGTCCGCCAGACTGATTGCGTCATTGCGCTGCACGTCGACTTCCGCACCAAGTTCCCACAGGTATTGGACGACATTCCAGGTGAAGGAGTCGTAGTTGTCGATCATTAAAATCATGGGTAGGTCAGAATGCGCTCTTCAGAACGGCAAATATGCGGACGTTTTACGCTAAGTGTGGTCAAAAAGCATCCTAAAAGCGCCTCGACGCACAATGATCAGGAAAATAGTCGGCAAATGCGCCGAAATTCGCGAAAAATCCCACTGTGAGCGCCGTTATATGACTGCTAACGCACCTAGCTGGCCAGGGGCTAGGCTGCTATTAATAGCGACACTGCAACGACCGCACTGACAATAGGGCCAGTAGTCTGGCTGCGGGAATAATCTGCTTCGGTGCGGCGTCAATATATACGGAATAAGCGCTGGCGATTAGATGCCGACCGGTGCTAACTTCACGTCCCTTTTCACCCTGCAAGGTGCTCTCTATATGAAGAGAACCATCGCCAAGTTTGCGAAAACGCTCGCGACGCCTGTCTCTGTGGTCGCCATGCTGACGCTGCTCCCTGCAGGGGCCCGCGCTGATCTCGTTTTTGAGCACGATGGACACACCTATAGACTGGTGGAGCTCCCTGCTACATGGAGCGAAGCCACGGCTGCGGCAAAGGCGATGACACTAGCCGGCGACCCGGGATATCTGGCAAGAATTGATTCGGCCGCTGAAAACCAAGCCATTCTCGAGGCTGTGATTTCCCACCTAAGCCCCGCGCAACTTGCGAATAGCATCCCCAATGACAGATCCGAGGCCGCGTTTGTTTGGCTGGGCGGGTCGGATGCCGGGCGAGAGGGGCAGTGGACCTGGACTAACAACGGTGATCTTTTCTGGCAGGGTGACTTCAATGGAGCACCCGTGAACGGACGCTATACCAACTGGGGCATCCAGCCTGACAAT
>CAJXDE010000001.1 GCA_913052635.1 uncultured Halieaceae bacterium | reverse complement strand
CCCACCTTGTGTGACGCTACACCTTGCTGCAAGGCTTGGTCTATTGTCAGTTCCACTTCAAGTTTCCACGCCTTCGCTATCGGAGCAATTTTGTTCGTATACAGAAAGAATAGAGTACGCCATTGACTACTGTCTTGGAAAACAAGACGAGGCAGAGAGGGTCGCTGTCGGGCTCATCGGGTTCCAAACGCTGAACATGAAAGCCGAAATAAAAGACCCGACCCTTTCGACATGTAAAGGTCTGATGAGTATTTTGGTGCGACTGTTTGCGCATCACCCCCTCCTGAAATTCAATAGCAAGCTGAGATTTCAGAGGCGTTTCGAGAGGTTGGATACTTTAAATATCTTTAATTGGTGCCCAGGGGCGGAATCGAACCACCGACACGAGGATTTTCAATCCACTGCTCTACCAACTGAGCTACCTGGGCAAAAAAGGGGGCACACAGCGTGAAGGCCGCGTATTAAACCCGCGCACCCTCCACGCGTCAAGTAACGCGAGGCCTGGTGTTAGTCCGGTATCGGTTGGTTCGGGTCTTCTGCGGGGATGCTGCCAGTGTCGGGCTCTGCCGATTGATGATCCGAGGCCAGCAGCGCGTAGATTGCAGGCAACAACACCAGCGTGAACAGTGTGCCGATCAGCATACCGATCACCAGAATAAAGCCGATGCTGTTACGTGCCTCAGCGCCCGCACCTTCTACTAATACCAGTGGGAAGTGACCAAATACCGTGGCACTGGTGGTCATGAGCACGGGTCTAAGCCGGTAAAGTGAGCCAGCTTTGATCGCCTCCAGCTTATTCATCCCCTGTGCCTGCGCTTGGTTGGCAAACTCCACTATTAAGATCGCGTTTTTGGAGATGAGCCCCACCAGCGTGATCAGCCCCACCTGCGAGTAGATGTTGATCGTGGTGAAGCCGGTAAAGGTGATCACCATCGCGGCAAAGAGTGCCAGCGGTGCCGAACCGAGCAGAATAATCAGTGGGTCACGAAAGCTGTCGAACTGGAGCGCCAGGACCAGGAACACCATGATCAAGGAGAGCCCCAGCACGTTGACCATGGTATTCCCTTCGCGCCGAATCTCCCGGGATTCGCCGGTGTAGTCCAGCACATATCCGGGCGGCAGCAGCTCGTCGGCTAACCCCTCCACATAGGTTAGCGCCTGTTCTTTGGTGTAGCCCGGAATCACGCCACCAAAAAGCTTGAAGCTACTCTTTTGCTGAAATCGGGTGAGTGCTCGGGGTTCGGTATTGCGCTGCAGCAAAGCGAAGGTACCAAAGGGCACCTGCTCCCCTGAGGGCAGTACCACGGGCGTATCTAGCAGTGCCTCGGGCGAAAACTTGAAGGCCTGCTGCAGCTGAGGGATGACCCGGTAGGCACGTCCGCGCTCGTCGTACCGCGTGACATAGCCCTCAGACACAAAGAGGTCCATTTGAGAGGTCAGGTCTCCCAAGGTCATGCCGAGGTCCGACATGCGGTCCTTGTCAAGTTGATACTCTACCGCCAGTAAATCCATCTTGAGGCCGCTCTCAAAAAAGTAGAACAGCCCCGATGTCATCGCCCGTCCTGCCATGGCGTTGGCAACGCGGCGCATGTTGTCGAGGGAGTCGTTGGAGGTGACGACCACCTCGAGATCGTACTGACCCGCGGTAGGCAGAGAAGGTTGCGCTGAAGGAAACGCTGTGACGGTAGGTACGCGTTTGAGTCGCTCACTCATGGCAGGTAGTAGCTCATGGGTGGTGACATCTCGCTCATCGGGCGAGACAAATTCCTGGCCGCCAAATCCTAACCCAGGATTAATGCTTTGCCAGATATAGGTAGCGGTGGGTTCCGAGAGCATTACATCGACCGCATCGACAAAGCCGCCCACTGTTTCCTTCATGGAGGCTTCTGGCGCGGCTTCGACTATCAAGGAGATGCTGCTGGTATCCTCAACTGGCGAGAGTTCTTTCAAAGAGAACAGGTAGAGCGGTACGACCAGCAGGGATAAGAAAAGCCCCCCTGTGACCAGCTGCCATCGCCAACGAAGCGAAAAATCCACCACGTCGCCATACTTAGCTGCGATGCGCTCGAAGCGGTCATTCACCCATCGCGTCACGCGGGTTTCATGGCCTTTGTCTGGACAGACCCACGCACTCATGATCGGCGACAGCGTGATCGCGACAAAGCCCGATATGACCACTGCAATGGCCAAGGTGAAGGCAAACTCTCGAAAAAGCACCCCGGAAAGACCAGAAAGGAATCCGATCGGTGCATACACCACCGCCAGCGTCATAGTCATGGCAATGATGGGGGAGAGTAGCCGACGGGAAGAGGTGAGAGCCGCCTCTTTTCTGGACATGCCCTCCCGCAGGTTCCGGGCGACGTTCTCCACCACCACTATGGCATCATCCACCACTAAGCCGACCGACAGCACAATCGCTAGAATAGTCAGCAGATTCATAGAGAACCCGATCATGGAGATCGCCGCTGTAGCGCCCAGAATAGAAATGGGAATAGTCAGCAGCGGCACCAGGGCGCTGCGTGCGGAGCCCATCAGGGCCAGAACCACCAGCCCCACCAAGAGGATGGTCTCTCCCAGCGTGCTGAAAATCTCTGCTACGGCCTCGCGCATATATCGCGAATTGTCAAAAGGAATAAACAGCTCGAGATCTTCCGGGAGTGATTCGTTGATTTTAGCCACGGCCTTGTATAGGGCGTCGCCCACCACGATTTCGCTGGTGCCCGGTTCGGGGTATACCCCGACGAATACGACTTGATCCTGATTGTATCGATCGAGGCTATTGAGTTCTGTCGTGCCAATTTCGATTTGCGCGACATCTCCTAAACGAATATCCACATCGCCCTCTTTTTGTATAAGCATGTTGGCGAAGTCGGAGGGGGTTTTGGCCTCACTGTTGGTTTTCAGGTTGACCCGCTGCGAGGTGCTCTCGGTGCGTCCGAAGGTGCCGATGACGTTATTGCGTCGCAGTGTGTCCGCGACGTCCGCGGTACTGACGTCGAGCGCCGCCATCTTCCAAGGGTTGAGCCAAATTCGCATCGATTGCTGCAGGCCATAGTTCTCGACGCGCTCCACGTCTGGTATCGCCGCCAGTCTGGGCAGGATGTCTCGCTGGATAAGGTCACTGACACCAGCATAGGTCCTCTCTGGTGGGATCCGCAGCGCCAGGTAAAAGCTCGCATAGGGGGTGTCGGCACGACTGATTTGTATCGAGGGATCTTCCGTGCCCTCTGGCAGTTCAAAGCGTATCTGGCTCAGTCGCGTTGACAGGGTAGAAATGACCTCGGTCGTGTCTTGATTTAGCTGTAGCCACAGGGTGACAGTGCTGGTGCCGGCGGTGGTGACTGACTCGATGTAATCCAGCCCTGGCACGCTGCTGGCGGCCCGCTCAATCGGCTCGGTCACGAAGCCTTGTACGGTGTCGGCGCTGGCTCCCGGATATACCGTAACGATCGCGATGGACGAGCTCTCTATCACCGGAAAGGAAATAACCGGAAGATCTAATGCCGATCGAATTCCGATGAGCAACAGGCTCAGACAAACTACAACTGCCACCACCGGCCTCTTGATGAAAAGGTCAGTCCATCGTGGCGATGAGCGAAGATGGATCATTGGTCTGCGGTAAGGACCTGAACTGCGACGAAGAGGTCGTCCTCCAACTTGAACGCTCCTCTATTGGCGACGAGCTCGCCTGGGGCCATCTCTCCACTTATAAAAAGCTTGTCATGACTCTCACCGCGGACTTCTACTCGCCGGATGCTGGCGCGATGTGGAAGGAAAGCATCTGCCTCGGCCTCTTCTACGACGAATACGTGTGCACCTTGGACGTCCCAGCGCACGCTGCGTTTGGGCACCGACATCAGGTTCTCCAGGGGACCGGTATCCACTGCCACTTGCACCAGTGAGCCATGCTTGAGCGCAGGCGCCTTGAGTTCAGCGCGGACGTCGTAGGTCCGAGTTTCCTCAGTGAGCGCATCGGAGACCGCGATGACTCTAGCAGGCCCGGCAAAGAAGCCGTTGACGTCGCGGATCTCCACGGTGTCCCCGACCACAATATTGGCGAGGCCTTGCGGGACCTTAAAGTCAATCCATCGGCTGGCTGTCAGGCCCGTGAGGGTCGTGAGCACCTCGCCGAAGCGCATTAAGTCGCCAACACGCTGCGTGTAAATACCCATCGAGCCGGCAAAGGGCGCGCGCACTGTCATGCGACTCAGGCGCGCCTCGAGTACCGCTATCTGTGCGGTTAGCGACAGCTTGCGGGCCTTGAGGATATCCAGCTGATCCTGAGAAACCAGTGAGTCCGCTTCCAGCGTGAGATTTCGCGATAACTGGGTTTCAACGAGGTTCAGGTCGGCTTGCAGCGCGTCTCGCTGCGCTTCGACGTCGTCATCAAATAGCACCAGCACCTCGGCACCAGCAGAGACCGTCTCGCCGCTTCGATACGGGAGTTGCACGATCCTGCCGGGTGTTTCTGCTGAGATGACAAGATGCTCGGGTGACTGCACGGTGCCGCTCAGAAGCCGAGTGGGCTGCCACTCGTCAGCCTCGGCGCTGGCAACGGTGACCGTCTCGTAAGCGGGCGGGAAACTCTCCATAAACGCTATGGCCTGCGAGATCTGCACAAACTTGATCCCTGCCAAAGCAGCCGTGACAAAGCCACATACCGAAACAGTAATGACCCAAGGTTTCGCCTTCATTGTCTGCATTCCAGTATCGAAGTGCGGTCAACGAGTTCGCAGTACAGCATGATCAAGTGGTTATTCACTAGGCGGCACATAGCCTTCAGCCTGATCGAAGTCCTCGCCAGCCAGAAACTTGTCCATCTCACCCATCAGGTACTTGCGCGTTTCCGGATCCAGCAGGCTGAGGTGCTTTTCATTGATCAGCATCGTTTGGTGGCCCTGCCACTCGAGCCACGCCTTCTTTGAGACGTTGTCAAAAATATCCTGGCCTTTGGCGCCGGGCAGAGGTGGCCGCTCGAGTCCCTCGAGGTCTTCATCGTAGCGTCGGCAGTGGACGGTTCTCGCCATCAGTTGCTCCTTTGAGGGTTTTCTTTCCCCAGCTTGGCTAGCAGCCGCACAATGGGTGCGGGCAGACCCACCGAAGGGGGCGGGTGCAAAGCAAACCATTGTAAGTGATCGACATCTGATTTTACGTCAATCGTTTCGGGGTGGTTCGCGGCGCATTGTGCCCTCACTGGATGAGCCTCCAATTTGAAATGTGTGAAGGTGTGGTGGAAGGGCTCGTCGATTAGACAGCGCTCTGCTTTTAGCGAAAGGGTGTTGGCAATCCAGGTTCTAGCGGAAGAAGCGGTCTCAAATTCTGGCGGCGCCCAGAGTCCGCCCCAGATACCTGAGTCTGGTCGTTTTTGCAGTAGCACCTCCCCGGGCGCGCGCGTGACCACGGCGAGCCAGCGTTGTCTCAGGGGAATCTGCTTACGCGGCTTTCGGCCGGGGTAATCAATTTGTCGGTCCTGCGCGCGCGCCGCGCAACCCCCTTTTAGGGGGCACTGCTCACAGACCGGCCGGCTGCGCGTGCAGCAGGTCGCGCCGAAATCCATGATTGCCTGCGTGTAGTCAGCAACGCGCTTCTGCGGCGTGTGGTTCTCGGCATGGGACCACAGCATGTCACTGACCATCCGCTGACCGGGCCAGCCCGCCACCGCGTGGTAACGCGCGAGCACCCGCTTTACGTTGCCATCAAGAATCGGCGCTCGAGTATCCATGGCCAGCGAGAGGATTGCGCCGGCGGTAGAGCGCCCAATGCCGGGGAGCGCCTCCAGGCCTGCAAGGTCGCTTGGGAATACACCTTTGCGCGACGCGCAAACCTGCTTGGCGCAGCGATGCAGGTTGCGGGCACGGGCGTAATAGCCGAGGCCGGTCCATAAGTGCAGTACGGTGTCCTCGGCGGCAGCGGCCAGATCTTCAACTGTGGGTAGCTGCGTCATAAAACGCTCGTAAAAGGGAATGACCGTGCTGACCTGAGTCTGCTGAAGCATGATCTCTGATACCCATACGCGATAGGGCGTGCGGTTTGTCTGCCAGGGCAGATCTTTGCGGCCGTGCTGGTCAAACCACTCGAGCAACGCCTCGGCAATGTGATCTTTTTCACTCATGAAGTGGTAAAGCTTCGCAATGAAGTAGCAGTGCTCTTTCTATACAATGACCCCAGTGTAGCGCCCGCGCGGTCTGGCGGGTTGCCCGGAGAAGACAGCATGAGTCAGCAGGAAGCGGCTCGCAAGGCATCAGTCAGCCGCGAGACCCTTGAGACCCAGATTGCGGTCGAGCTTTGCCTCGATGGCATCGGCCAGTGCACCCTCGATACAGGGTTGCCTTTCCTCGAGCATATGCTGGATCAGATCGCCCGACACGGTCAGGTGGATCTCGATATCAAGGCCAAGGGAGACCTGCACATTGATGCGCACCACACGGTGGAGGACATCGGCATCACCCTTGGGCAGGCGTTTAGCGAAGCCATCGGCGACAAGAAGGGCATCGTGCGCTACGGGCATGCTTACGTACCGCTGGATGAGGCGCTATCGCGCGTGGTGATCGACTGCAGCGGCCGTCCGGGGCTCGAATTTCATGTGCCCTTTACCCGCGCCAAGGTCGGCGAGTTCGATGTTGATCTGGTCGTCGAGTTCTTTCAGGGCTTCGTGAATCACGCCGACGTCACACTTCACATCGACAATCTCCGCGGACACAACGCACACCACCAGGCCGAGACCGTGTTTAAGGCGTTTGGTCGGGCATTGCGCATGGCGGTCGCGCCCGACGCGGCCATGGCTGGCACCAGCCCCTCGACCAAAGGGGTTTTGTAAGCCGTGACCCAGCGGGTTGCCGTAATCGATTACGGCATGGGCAACCTGCACTCTGTGGCAAGCGCGCTCGAGCATGTGGGGGCTACCGAGGTCGTGGTCAGCCATGAGCCCCAAGCGATCCTTGATGCGGAGCGGGTGGTGTTCCCCGGAGTGGGGGGCATCCGTGACTGTATGGAAGCGATCCGGCGCCTCGGCTGTGATCAGTTACTGGATCAGGTGCTCAACGTGGACCGCAAGCCGGTGCTGGCCATTTGCGTCGGCATGCAGGCCCTGATGTCCCACTCCGAGGAAAACGGCGGCGTTGCCTGCCTCGATGTGTTGCCGGGCCAGGTCGCATTTTTTGGTGAGGCGCATCAGTGTGATGACGGTGAGCGGCTGAAGGTGCCGCATATGGGCTGGAATGCGGTACGGCCTGCTAAATATCACCCTCTTTGGCGCGGTATCGAGCCCGATACGCGTTTTTATTTTGTTCACAGCTACCACGTGGTGCCCGATAACCAAGCCGTTATCGCGGGAACATTTGACTACGGCCTCACGGGTTGTGCGGCGCTTGCGCAGGGGAACCTGTTTGCAACCCAGTTTCACCCGGAGAAGAGTCATACCGCGGGACTGACCCTGCTCAAAAACTTTCTCGACTGGGACGGCACATGCTCGTAATACCCGCCATTGATTTAAAAGACGGCCAGTGCGTGCGCCTGCGGCAGGGCGACATGGCGGACAGCACCGTGTTCTCTGAGGACCCCGTCGCCATGGCGCAGCGGTGGTTCGAAGAGGGCGCCCGGCGGCTCCATATCGTTGACCTCGACGGGGCTTTTGCAGGGGAGCCTGTCAGCGCCGGCATTATCGAGGCGATCTCAAAAGCGTTGCCAACCCTGCCGATTCAAATCGGAGGTGGTATCCGCAATCTGGAGACGATTGCGCGCTATCTCGAAGCTGGAGTGGAGTATGCCATCGTTGGCACTATGGCGGCCAAAGACCCAGACTTTGTCCATCAGGCCTGCGCCGCCTTTCCGGGGCACATTATTGTCGGCATCGATGCCCGCGGGGGCCGTGTGGCTGTTGAGGGTTGGGCGAGCGAGAGCAAATTGGATGCCACCGATCTTGCCAAGCGCTTTGCCGATGCCGGTGTGAGCGCGGTGGTCTACACCGATATTGACCGCGACGGTATGATGCAAGGCGTCAACCTCGAGGCAACGGTTGCTCTGGCAAGCGAGTCGGGGCTGCCGGTCATTGCCTCGGGCGGCATCAGCCAGCTTGATGACGTGCGTGGCCTGATGCAGCACGCAAGCGCGGGCATATGCGGCGCCATTACGGGACGTGCGATCTATGAGGGGACGCTGGACCTTGCCGCGGCCCAGATCATGGTCGATGCCTATCTGGAGAGTGATTGATGGCACTCGCCAAACGCATTATCCCCTGCCTCGACGTCGATCAGGGGCGGGTGGTAAAGGGCGTCAACTTTGTGGGCATTCGCGACGCCGGTGACCCGGTGGAAATTGCGCGGCGCTATAACGAAGAGGGCGCCGACGAGATCACGTTTCTGGATATCACGGCGAGCCATGAAGAGCGCGATACGACTGTCCACACCGTCGAGCAGATCGCCCGCGAGGTATTCATTCCGCTGACAGTGGGCGGTGGCGTCCGCTCGTTACAAGACATTCGTACCATGCTTAATGCGGGTGCCGACAAAGTCAGTATCAATACCGCGGCGATTCACGAGCCTGAGCTGGTGTGTGATGCGGCGGCGCGATTCGGGTCGCAATGCATTGTGGTGGCGATCGATGTTAAGCGGGTCTCGGCACCTGATGATGCACCGCGCTACGAGCTCTTTACCCATGGCGGCCGCAAGCCCACCGGGATTGAGGCGGTGGAGTGGGCCACAAAGATGGCGGCGTTAGGTGCTGGCGAATTGTTACTCACCAGCATGGATCGCGACGGCACTCGCGATGGTTTTGAATTGGTTGTTACCCGAGCGATTACCGACGCGGTCGACATTCCGGTCATCGCCTCAGGGGGTGTGGGGACGCTTCAGCACCTGGCTGATGGCGTCACGGAAGGGGGCGCCGATGCTGTGCTGGCTGCCAGCATCTTTCACTTTGGTGAATACAGGGTGGGCGAGGCCAAGGCGTTCATGGCCGATCAGGGCATCACGATGCGGCTGTGACATAGGCATCCCCTTAGGGGTGCGCGCGTCGTCGCGACAACTGAAGCATCTGATACCCGCGCCAAGCGATGGTCTCAGGGCGTGCCGAGCGCCACTTTGGTGGGGTCTTCCGCCTCCGGTGCTTCGGTTGGTGCCTCGGGCGTCAGCAAATTGATGCCGCGTAAGAGAGTTAGTGCCTCGTAAAGCTGATTATCCGAATTGCGTAACGCCGTAAGCGCCTCGCTCTCCGATTGGGCATCTACGAGACCACCGTCTCCGCTCAGGCTCCCCTGCAGGTCGGCTTCTTTTGTGCGGCGGTTTGACTCAACGCTGGTCACCTCTGCTCGCTCCACCACGATGTCGGGCACGATGCCCTCCGCCTGGATCGAACGGCCGTTGGGGGTGTAGTAGAGCGCCGTAGTGAGTTTGACCGCGCGGGTGTCATTGACGGGCAGTATTGTTTGGACCGAGCCTTTACCGAAGCTTCTTGTTCCCATGATGACCGCGCGCCGACGGTCCTGCAGGGCACCCGCGACAATTTCTGATGCGCTGGCGGAGCCGCCGTTGATCAGCACCACGATCGGCGCGCCGTTTAGCATGTCACCCGCCGCCGCTTCATACTGGTCTGCGGCCTGGGGGTGACGGCCCTCGGTATACACCACCAAGCCGCCATCCAGCAAAGCACCCGCCATGTCGACACTCGCACCCAGCACGCCGCCCGGGTTATTGCGCAGATCAATGACGACACCCTTTAAAGGGCCTTCGGCCTGCGCTTTCGCCAAGGTGGCGATGGCCTCCAGTCCGGTGTCTCTCTGGAACTGGGATGCCCGCAACCAGAGGTAGCCCTCCATGAGTTCTCGGCTTCGCACACTGGGCACCTTGATGATGTCACGGATGATGGTGACGTCGAACGGATCAGCGACACCGCGTCGACCAATTGTCAGTAACACTTTTGACCCTGTGGGCCCCCGCATGAGATCAACGGATTTGTTAACCGGCAGGTCGCGGACGGACTCCCCATCGATTTTCAGAATGACATCCCCCGCCTCAAGTCCTGCTGCCTCGGCGGGTGAGCCGTCGATGGGAGCAATGATGGTGATATAGCCGCGGTCCTGTCCGATTTCGATACCGAGACCGCTGAACTTGCCTTGCGTTGTCTCCTGTAGGGAGTCGTAGGCTTTTTCTTTCAGGAAGACGGAATGGGGGTCGAGACCGGACAGCATGCCTTGCACCGCGAGTTCGAACAGCTCGCTATCGGGGACTGATTCCACATAGCCCTGCCGAATCTGATTAAACACGTCGGCAAACATCTGCAGCTCTTCGAGGGGTAGCGACTGTGTCACCGGATCGTTCGCGTTTGCTATTGCGCTATCTATCCCACTATGCGGATCGTTGCCCGGTGCGGAATGGCTATCTTTGTTTTCAGGCGCCTGCGCCAGAACCGACGAGCAGATCAAGAGTGTTAGCAGCAATCCGATGCCGCGAGAGCGTAAACGCACGTCCATGAGAATGTCCCGAGGGTGAGGCCTGAAATCCTTGAGCTTCTAATGGTACCCGATTATCCGGCCGGGTCTTAGCGACGTATCCACTTGCCAGGATCGACGGGCTCGCCGCGGTGCCGAATTTCAAAATACAGAGCAGACGTCTCGCTGCCACCGCTGGCGCCCGCTTTGGCGATGATGTCGCCGGCACTGACTCGGTCGCCCACGCCTCGGAGCAGGCTGTGGTTCTGGGCATAGAGGGATAGCCACCCCTCCCCGTGATCCACTACCATTAAGAGGCCCTGACCGCGAAGCCAGTCGGCATAGATGATGTCGCCGCCGTGGACAGCGCGCACAGGCTCACCCTCATCGGCCACGATCAGCCATCCACGCCAGCGAATATCCGCATTGCGTCGCGCGCCGTATCGGTTTTTCAGCGTGCCCGCCACTGGCATGGCCAGCGTGCCCTGCGTGTCGGCAAAGGGCATTCGCGCTTGGGGTGGCGTGGCTGCGGCAACTGTCTCCAGCTCACCGAGTAGCGCGTTCAATCGCACCTGATCACGCTCCAGCGCACTCAGTCTTTGTTGGTCGTCCTGCACCTGCTTGTTGATCAGGACGAGTGTCGTTTGTCGCTTTGCACGCTGGTCTGTGAGCATCGTTTTTGTCGCCTCCGTCGCCATCGCCTGTTCCCGAAGAGCGATCTCGGCTTGGGCGATGCGGCTGCGGTTCTCTGCGATGGTTCCTAGACCCAGCTCGTACTCCGCAATCGCCTGCTGCTGCGCTTCGATCAGTGTCTGAAAGTAGGCGAGGTTGCGGGCCACGTCCTGAGGGTTTTGGTCGCCGAGCCAGACCCGGAAGCCGCCTCCCTGCTGTAATACCCAAAGCTGTTGAATGCTGGCGTCGATGGTATCGGTTCGCTGGCGTTGGGCTCGGCGGAGTTGTTCGCCTTCCGCATCTAGCACTTTGAGCTCCTGCTGCAGCGCGCGACGTTCTCGGCCCAGCGAGCCCAGCTTTCGGTCCAGCTCGCCGATCTGAACCTCTGCCTCTCGCAATGCATCCTGTAGCGCGTCGCGTTCACTTTCCTGAGACGCCAGCCTCGCTTGAATGACCGTGATTTCGTCGTGCAGCGCCTCGATCTGTTCCGCGGTTTGGTCTAGGGTGTTGGGCGACTGTGCCGATGCCACAGGTGACAGGCTCGCCCATAAGACAAGACAGCGGCTGCTCAGTCCTAGGAAGAGCGTGAAGACACGAACCACCGAGCGTGGGCTCAGTGCTTGAGCAGGCTGCGTCCCGACATCGCAGCGGGGACGTCCAGTCCCATCATGGCCAGAATCGTGGGCGCGATGTCGGCCAGGATGCCACCATCGGGATCCAAGTCTCGATTGCCCTGACCAAGGTAAATCAAGGGCACGTGCTCGGTGGTGTGCTGGGTGTGTGGCTGGTCGTTTTCGTAGTCGCGCATCTGCTCACAATTGCCGTGATCCGCGGTGATCAAACCTTCGCCTTCTGTGGCTAACAACGCCGCTTCGATACGGCCCAGACATTCATCGAGGGTTTCCACCGCCGCCACGGCGGCCTCAAACTCACCGGTATGACCCACCATGTCACCGTTAGCAAAATTGACGACGATAAAGTCGTATTCGCCCGACTCGATGGCTGCGACCAGCGCATCGGTGACCTCGTGGGCACTCATCTCCGGTTGCAGGTCATAGGTGGCAACGTCAGGTGACGGGATCAGGGTGCGGGTTTCGCCCGCAAACGTGTCTTCGCGACCGCCGCTAAAGAAGAAGGTCACATGCGCATATTTCTCGGTCTCGGCAATCCGCAGCTGTGTGAGGCCGTTATCCGCAAGCACTTCACCGAGGCTGTCTTCCAGCGTGTCGTGCAGGAAAGCCACCGGACACGACAGGAATCCGGCGTACTCGGTCGTCGTGACTAATCGCAGCGCGGGCTGCTGGTGTCGGTTAAAGCCGTCGAAATCCGATTCGGTTAGTGCCTGGGTGAGTTGCCGGGCGCGGTCTGCACGAAAATTCATAAACAGTACGGCGTCGCCATCCGCGAAGGCCGCCTGCTCACCAATCCGGGTCGGGGCGACAAACTCGTCGTCCTCGCCCCGGGCGTAAGCGGCTTCTAATGCCTCCAAGGCGGTAGGGGCGTCATGTGCTGCCTCGCCCTCTGTGAGCAGCGAGTAGCTTTTTTCAATCCGCTCCCAGCGGTTGTCCCGATCCATTGCCCAGTAGCGACCATGGACAGACGCTATCCGCCCGCTGCCGAGTCCGGCAAACACTGCTTCAGCACGCTGCAGTGACGAGGCTGCGCTGCGGGGCGGGGTATCACGGCCGTCGAGAAACGCATGCAAGAAAAGCTTCTTCGCGCCGCGTTCTGCGGCCAGTCTCACTGCCGCGAACAGCTGTTCCTCATGGCTGTGAACGCCGCCGGGGGAGAGCAGACCCATGATATGGACCGCCTTATTTGCCGCCACGGCGCGATCGATGGCATCCAGATACACGCTGTTAGCGGCAAATTCGCCGCTGGCAATAGCATGATCAATGCGGGTGATGGACTGGTAAACGATGCGTCCGGCGCCGAGGCTCATATGACCCACTTCGGAGTTACCCATCTGGCCATCGGGGAGACCCACATCCAGCCCGGATCCTGAAACCAGCGTGTGGGGTGCCTCACGCCAAAGGCGATCAAGAGTGGGAGTCTTTGCCGCAAGGATCGCGTTGTCCTCGCTGGCAGAGCGATGACCAAAACCATCCAGAATGACAAGTAGTGTGGTGCGTCGGGGCGTAGACACGGCGTGTAGGGCTCGGGTAGCTAAGCCGTGTATTGTAACGCGCCCCCGAAGACGGGGCACTACTACCGACTGGAGGGTGGTCGGTTGAACCGATATACTCGCGCCCCTCATACAGTGCAGTAACGTCGATTCTTAACTCATTGCAGTCAGTTGATAGCAGTAAACCCCGAATGAGCGCAATACATGTATGGCCACGCAGGTGCGGCTAAGCAGATGATTGCCCAGTGGATAGAAAGAGCGTGTCAGCAGATTTAATTTTTCATTTTCTTGGTGAACAGTGGATTTTAGTGGCCGCGTTGGCGACGACGCTGACCATGCTTCTTCTTCATGAGACGCGCAAGGCGGGACCGGCGTTGTCGATCAACGAGGCGGTCCAGCTAGTGAATAGCGAAGGTGGCGTCTTTCTCGACATCCGGGACACTGCGGATTACGCGCGGGGTCATATCACGGACGCACTTCATATCCCGGCTGCCGTACTGGCTAATCGCGCCGCCGAATTGGAAAAATTCCGCGAAAAACCAGTGGTCGTGGTGTGTAAAATGGGACAGTCAGCCGGCCCTGCAACCAAGACGCTCCGGTCTCAGGGCTTCAGTCGGGCACAAAAGCTTTCTGGTGGCATGATGGAATGGGATGCGCAAAAGCTTCCGGTCGTGACCCAATGAGTGAGGTGGTGATCTACACCACGCGGTGGTGCCCATTCTGCATTCGGGCGAAAGCGCTGCTCGATCAAAAAGGGGTTTCGTATCAGGAAATCCCGGTAGATGGCGATTCTACTGCACGACAGCAGATGGCCGAGCGGGCCGGGCAAACCTCGGTGCCGCAGATTTGGATTGGCGAACAACATATTGGTGGTTGTGACCAGTTGTATGGTCTTGAACGCTCAGGCGGGTTGGACCCCCTGCTTGCGTAATTACAAGGCAACCGCCACGACTTTGATAAAGAAGGAGAGCCAGCATGGCTGAAGAAGGAACAGCAGCCGCTCAGGAAGCAGCCGCACAACAGCAATTTGTCACCCAGCGGATCTATACCAAGGATATTTCCTTCGAGTCTCCTATGACGCCGAACGTCTTCCGCCAGGAGTGGAAGCCGGCCGTGAATGTCGACCTCAATACTAAAAGCAGTCGGGTGGATGAGGAAGGTAATCACGAGGTGGTCTTAACGCTGACGATCACGGCCAAGCTGGAGGAGCAGACCGCTTTTCTGGTCGAAGTGCAGCAGGCGGGTATTTTCTTCGTGGCCGGCATCGAGGGCGATCCGCTGCGGCAGTTACTCTCGACCGTCGCACCAACTATTTTGTTCCCCTACGCCCGCGAGGCGGTCGACAACCTGGCGGTTAAAGGTGGGTTCCCTGCGCTAATGATTGCGCCGGTGAACTTCGACGCCCTGTTCCGTCAGGCTGTCGCGCAGCAGGCAGCCGAGGCGGGTGAAGCGGGTGAAGGTGGCGAGGCGGCCCCTGAGGGCGCGACTCACTGATTCCACAGGCCACCGTTCAGGTGGCCGGTAAATCCAGATCCTTAAGCTTGCGGGTGAGGGTGTTTCTTCCCCAACCAAGTAGCTCCGCGGCCTCGGCCTTGCGTCCGCCGGTGTGCTGAAGCGCCGCTTCAATCATGATTGATTCAAACAGGGGCAGCGCCTGACGCAGGACGTTGGATTGCCCTTCTGCCAACTGCCGGTTGGCCCAGCCCGCCAGCTGCTCGTGCCAGCTCTCGGCGACACCCTCGGGCATTTCGTCCTGATGCTGCAGCAGCTCCGTCGGCAGGTCCGACAACAACACCTCGCGTCCCGCTGCCATTACAGTGAGCCACCGACAAGTGTTCTCAAGCTGTCTGACATTGCCCGGCCATGGCAATTGGGTCAGCGCTTGAAGTGCATCTTCTGATAGCGTCTTCGTCTCCACATCGAGCTCCGCGCTGGCGGCCGTTAAAAAGTGTGTCAGCAGTCTTGGGATGTCCTCCCGGCGCTCAGAGAGTTTCGGGACATGGATGCGAATCACGTTGAGCCGGTGGAAAAGGTCTTCCCGGAACGCCCCGGTTTCAACCAGTGATTCCAGCTTCTGGTGGGTCGCAGCTATGATCCGCACGTCTGCCTTGATCGAGTCGACGCCGCCGACACGAAAGAACTCACCGTCCTGAAGCACGCGCAATAGCCGGGTTTGGGTAGCAGCGGGCATGTCGCCGATTTCATCGAGAAACAGCGTGCCGCCCCGGGCCTGTTCGAAGCGACCTTCACGCCGGCTGTTGGCGCCGGTAAATGCGCCCTTCTCATGGCCAAATAGCTCCGACTCCATCAGCTCCTGTGGGATCGCGGCCATGTTCAGTGCAACGAATGCATTGTCGGCGCGGGGGCTATGACGATGCAACGCGCGAGCCACCAGCTCTTTACCGGTGCCAGACTCACCGTTGATCAGCACTGTGATGTGGCTTTGGGCAAGTCGGCCAATCGCGCGGAACACCTCCTGCATGGCCGGCGCGTTGCCGATAATTTCTGCGGAAGGATTACTGCCTTGGTCTTCATCGACCTGATCGTGCTCAGTGCGCTGGGACTGTGCGCGGGTCACGGTGGCGACCATCTCCTCGATATCAAATGGCTTCGGCAGGTACTCGAATGCCCCCTCCTCATAGGAGTTCACTGCGCTGTCGAGATCTGAGTGCGCCGTGGTGATAATGACGGGCAGGTCGGGCAACTGCGATTTGAGCTTGGCTAGCAGCGTAATGCCGTCCATGCCAGGCATGCGAATGTCACTCACCACCACCATTGGCTCTTCGAGGGTCAGCGCGTCCAGCACCTCATCACCGGCCTCAAAGGCGCGGCAGTTGAGGCCGGCTCGGGACAAAGCCTTTTCCATTACCCACCGGATCGAACTGTCATCATCCACGATCCATACCTGGTCAGTCATCGGCATCTCAGGTCTCCATGGGTAATAGCAAGGTAAAGCAGGTATCGCCGGGTGCGCTCTGCACCTGTATCAATCCGCCGTGTTGGTTGGCTATTCGCTGTGCGATCGACAGTCCGAGCCCGGTGCCCTTCGCGTTCCCGGTCACCATCGGTAAAAACAGCATCGGGAGTAGGTCATCCGGCACGCCCGGGCCGTTATCCGATATGTGCAGTGCGCATACCAGCTTGTGTCGGTTGCCGCCGACGGTGAACTGTCGATAAACCCGGGTTTTCAGAGTGATCAACCCGCCATCCCCGCAGGCCTGCAAGGCATTGCGAACCAGATTCAATACGGCCTGGGTCAGCTGCCCCGCATCAGCCAGAAAGTCGGGCAAGCTGGGATCGTAGTCACGCTCAATACTGAGTCCGCCTTTGGCTTCGGCCTCGATCAAATGCCGGACGTGCTCTGTCACTTCGTGGATATTGGTCGGTTCTGATTCCAGACGCTCATTGGGTCCCAGCATGCGGTCAACCAGAGTGCGAAGCCGGTCGACCTCAGAGATGATGATGTCGGTGTATTCCTGCAAATTCGGGTTGCCGAGCTCGCCTGCCAGCAACTGCGCGGCGCCGCGAATGCCACCCAGCGGATTTTTCACCTCGTGCGCTACGCCTTTCATAATTTCCTTCAGTGTGGCCTGTGCCTGCCATTCGCTCTCATCGCGGCTGATGGCCTGCAGACGATCAATCATGGTCAGCTCGACCAGAAGACACCGGGAGTCGACTTTCCCTGCAATGGGACTCAGAGTCAGATCAACGGTACGTTCCTGTCCCATTCGAGTGGTGAGCGGAATTGCGCGGCGCACCATGGGGTAGTTGTCGGCCAGCGCCTGATGGAGGAGCGGGTACCATTCGTTGGATTCATCAAGTAGCTCCTCAAGAGGGCTACCCATTGCGCGACTGGCAGAGACCTCGAGCAGGTTCTCTGCCGACAGATTCAGCTCGCGAATGTGCAAATGGGCGTCCAACAGAATGACCCCGGTCGCCAAGAGATCGAGGTGGTAGTCGGCAGAGAGGTCCATCAGCGATTCAGCGGCCATCACGTTACCTGTTCACCTTGGGCCGCATCACATACACCGTGCTTGCGGCCGATGTGTCAAGCTGTGTGCCACTCTCATCGAGGCGAACCACCTGTAATCGGTGTTGGCCGCGGTACACGTTAGTGAGCTGCCAGTTTGCGATTCGCTGCGGGGCACCGACGGGTTCACCATCAAGTAACAGCTGCAGGGTTTCGCCGGACGCGAGGCGCGGAGTCCACGCGGCTTGCACCACAAAGTTGCCGGCTTCCATCGGAATTGTGGGGTTATCGGCTCGTGCCACAATCCGCGTGTCCTGCCGAGTGGGCTCCTCCACCTCGACAGGCGCTCGGGTTGTCTGGGTGGGCTTGGCCGAGTTGGGCGCGTGGACGGATTTCCCTTCAATCGCGCTGGCGCCAGAGACCGGCGGCGTGTCGGTGAAGGTGACGTTGCCATCTGCATCTGTGACTCTGAACCCCGGCTGCGCCATCAGGGAGTGCGCAGTTGCCAAATAGACAGCTCCCGCGAGCATCCAACTAAAGGCATTCAACCGCTCGGCTTGTCGGTGCAACCGGGTCACTGCTTGCGTCCCGTCAAAAATTGCGATGGTTTAGACAACACAATCACTCCATACGCACCAAATTGGTGCGTGGCGGCTCTGCCACGGAAAAGCCGCGAAGGCTCTTCGTCAAGGGCTTTCGTGATGGCCCTTCGTTTCTAATAGATACGTTCAAACGGAGTAGTACATATCAAATTCGACAGGATGGGTGGTCATGTTCAGGCGCTCCACCTCTTCTCGTTTCAGCTCGATATAGGCATCGATCATGTCATCTGTGAACACGCCACCTGCCGTGAGGAAGCCCTTATCTGATTCAAGCGCATCCAATGCCATTTCAAGACTGGAGGCGACGGTTGGGATATCCGCTGCCTCCTGTGGGGTTAAGTCATACAGATCCTTGTCCGCCGCATCGCCTGGGTGAATTTTGTTTTGAATACCGTCGATGCCCGCCATCAGCATGGCGGCAAAAGCGAGATAGGGGTTGGCGGTCGGATCGGGGAAGCGCACTTCGATGCGCTTCCCTTTTGGTGAGGGCTCGTAAGGAATACGAATTGACGCCGATCGGTTGCGCGCTGAATAGGCCAGCATCACGGGTGCCTCAAAGCCTGGCACCAAGCGCTTATAGCTGTTGGTGGAGGCATTGGTGAAGGCATTAAGCGCACGCGCGTGCTTGATGATGCCGCCGATGTAGTAGAGCGCGGTATCAGACAGTCCCGCATAGCCTTCTCCTGCAAAGGTATTTTCTCCCTCCTTCGCGATGGACTGGTGCACGTGCATTCCCGAACCGTTGTCCCCGACCAGAGGCTTAGGCATAAAGGTGGCGGTCTTGCCATAGGCGTGCGCGACGTTTAGGACGCAGTATTTCAGGATCTGCACTTCGTCTGCTTTCGATACCAGCGTGTTGAACTTGACCCCGATCTCACACTGCCCAGCAGTGCCTACTTCGTGATGGTGTACTTCAACATTCAGGCCCATCTGTTCCAGTGCGGAGCACATTGCAGCGCGGACATCGTGCAGTGAATCGACGGGCGGCACCGGGAAATAGCCACCTTTAACCCTAGGGCGGTGGCCAGTGTTACCGTCTTCAAAGTCAAGATTGGAGGACCAGGCCGCTTCTTCGGCGTTGATCTCGTAGCTGGCGCCGCTCATGCCCGCATTCCACTTCACGTCCTCAAAAACAAAGAACTCTGGCTCGGGGCCGAAGAACGCAGTGTCCCCTAGCCCGGTTGACGCCAAATAGGCCTCAGCCTTCCTGGCAATGCTTCGAGGATCCCGGTCATAGCCTTGCATGGTGGCAGGCTCCACGATATTGCAACGGATAATCACTGTGGGATCGTCAGTGAAAGGATCCAGCACTGCTGTGTTTCCGTCGGGCATGAGGATCATGTCGGACTCATTGATCCCTTTCCATCCGGTAATGGACGATCCATCAAACATCTTGCCACCCTCGAAGAAGTCTTCATCCACTAAACTCGCGGGGATAGAAACATGTTGTTCTTTTCCTTTGGTGTCAGTGAATCTGAGGTCCACCCAGCGGACGTCATTGTTGTTAATTAAGCTGAGCGTATGCTCTGACATATTGCTTTCCTCTAAAAAAGCGCGCAGCGTGAACCGGGCCCTAAAGTAGATAAGTGCCTAGGCATTTAATAGATGAAAAATACTTGCAAGCGCTGTGCCAATTGGTGAACAACGCTTTTAGTGTGTAGGCATGTCGTATGTTTGCACCATTATTTCTCTTCAGAGGGCGCAACCACTGACCACCAGGGCCTATTATAAGCTGCAAGACGGCAAATTTGCCACATTTTGGTGCGCTCTGTGCTAATGATGCGCTTTATTGGTGCAGTCTGTGTAGGGCTTCAATAGAAACCATCGGAATATCAGGAGCTTAAAATGCGACTTCGCTGGCATGGTTCTTGCGTGATGCAGGATAACAATGCTTCAACGCACAACAACGCGTCGCGAGAAGTATTGTCGACAAGCTAATCGAAGCTGTTATTTTTGTATCTTGATGCACCGTCCGGAGACGTACTCAAAATGAAAGCTAAACTTGAATATATTTGGCTAGATGGTTATCAGCCAACCCAAAGCCTGCGAAGCAAGACCCAAGTGCGAGATAACTTTGGAGGCACGTTGGAAGAGTGCCCTATGTGGTCCTTCGATGGAAGTTCCACAGAGCAAGCGGACGGAAGCAGTTCGGATTGTTTGTTGAAGCCGGTGGCGATCTACCCAGATCCAGGCCGCAAGGACGCGTTTTTGGTCATGACCGAGGTGTTGAATGCCGATGGCACTCCGCACGTATCTAACGGTAGGGCCACCATCGATGACGACGATGACGATTTCTGGTTCGGTTTTGAGCAGGAGTACTTCCTTTGGGACGTTGACACCCAATTACCGCCCGGATTCCCGGTGAACGGATATCCAGGTCCTCAAGGGCCCTACTATTGTTCCGTCGGTGCGGCGAATGCCTTCGGTAGAGAGTGCGTCGAAGAGCATTTTGATATGTGCTTAGCTGCGGGTATCAACGTGGAAGGGATCAATGCCGAGGTCGCCGCAGGCCAGTGGGAGTTTCAGGTGTTCGCCAAAGGCGCCAAAAGGGCTGGAGATGAAACCTGGGTCGCCAGATATCTTCTGGAGAGAGTAGGTGAAAAGTATGGTTTCTCCATTAACTGGCACCCCAAGCCGTTCGGGAAGTTAGACTGGAATGGGTCGGGTATGCATGCCAATTTCTCCAACGAAGTAATGAGGACAGCGGGAGAGGAAGCTGTATTCACTAAGATCTGTGAAGAGTTTGGAAAAAATATTGAGCGGCACATTAGCGTGTATGGTGCGGACAATGATCAGAGGCTTACTGGTGATCATGAAACACAATCTATAGACGAATTTAGTTATGGGATCTCTGATCGAGGGGCTTCCATCAGAATTCCTGTGACCACGCACACAGACGGCTGGATTGGTAGACTCGAGGATCGACGAACCGCATCCAATGCAGACCCTTATAAGGTCTCGGCAGCCATCGTCAAAACGACTAAAGAGGCGCTCGCATAGGGCGTCGTCCCTTTTCGTTTTGGGCCCCCCTCAAGCACCGCTTCAGGGGGGTTTTATTTGGTGCATCAAAAATCGTGCTGTGACTTTTTGCTCACCTTTGCGCCACCACTCGAGCGCAATTTTTTTTCCGGGTGCCGGTAAGGCCCCATTTCAACGTCGTTTGAAAGGGTTATCTATTGCTTTGGGAGAGGGTTTGTTTTGCAAGGTTCGCTATTTTGTAATGAACCAATTTCCCGATGCTGGTGTACACTCCGCGCGCGCTGACGGCCCCCCCATCTCTAGTAGCTCGGAATTGTTATGAAAGCACTCCGCAACATCGCGATTATTGCCCACGTAGACCACGGCAAAACGACGTTGGTGGACTGCCTCTTACAGCAGTCCGGCACGCTGGATAGAAAGAACGCGGGTGCCGAGCGCATCATGGATTCCAACGATCAGGAACGTGAGCGCGGCATAACGATTCTGGCGAAGAACACCGCCATTAACTGGAACGATTATCGCATCAACATCGTCGACACCCCCGGCCACGCCGATTTTGGCGGCGAGGTCGAGCGCGTGTTGTCAATGGTGGACTCCGTGCTGCTCTTGGTCGACGCCGTGGATGGGCCGATGCCCCAGACCCGTTTTGTGACCGCTAAAGCTTTTGAGCGCGGTCTCAACCCGATTGTTGTGGTGAACAAGGTCGATCGCCCCGGTGCCCGGCCGAACTGGGTGGTGGATCAGGTGTTTGATTTGTTTGACACTCTGGGCGCAACTGAGGAGCAGCTCGACTTTCCCGTGATTTATGCATCGGCGATTAACGGTGTGGCCGGAGAGGATTTTGAGGACATGGCGGCCGACATGTCGCCGCTGTTTCAGGCTATCGTCGATAAGGTGGCGCCGCCCGAGGTGAAGGCAGACGGCGGTCTGCAGCTACAAATTTCAGCGCTCGATTACAACAGCTACGTCGGTGTCATCGGTGTCGGGCGGATTACTCGGGGAGCGTTAACGCCCAACACCATCGTGGCGGTGGTTGATCGCGAAGGTGAGAACCGTAATGGCAAGGTGCTCCAGGTCATGGGCTATCTGGGTCTTGAGCGGGTCGAGGCAGACCGCGCCGAGGCGGGGGATATCGTTTGCGTGACCGGCATCGACGCGCTCAATATCTCGGACACCCTTTGTGACCCCGCGGCGCCCGAGGCACTCCCAGCGCTGACGGTCGATGAGCCGACGGTGAGCATGACTTTCCAGGTGAACGATTCGCCCTTTGCCGGCCGCGAGGGCAAGTACGTGACGTCGCGCAACATCAAGGAGCGATTGGAGCGGGAGCTCATTCACAATGTGGCGCTGCGCGTTGAGCAGGGCGACAGCCCCGACAAGTTCAAGGTCTCAGGACGAGGTGAGCTACACCTCTCGGTGCTGATTGAAAATATGCGCCGCGAGGGTTTCGAGCTCGGTGTATCGCGACCCGAAGTCATCCAAAAAGAAATCGATGGCAAATTGTGTGAGCCCTATGAGCACCTTGTGATCGACTGCGAGGAAGCCCATCAGGGCGGCGTGATGGAGGAGGTGGGTCTGCGTCGGGCGGAGTTGCAGAATCTCGTCACCGATGGTGCCGGCCGGGTACGCCTGGAATTTATTGTGCCTGCGCGCGGCCTGATTGGTTTCCGATCGCAGTTTCTGACGCTGACTTCGGGCTCGGGGATCATGACCCACGTGTTCGATCACTACGGACCGGTGGCCAAGTCTGAGCTGGGTGCGCGCAACAACGGCGTGCTGGTCTCGATGGTCTCGGGTAAGACCCTAGCCTACGCGCTTCATAGCCTGCAGGAGCGCGGACGCCTGTTCATTGAGCCCAATGTGGATGTGTATGAAGGCCAGATAATGGGCTTACACAGCCGGGGTAATGATTTGGTGGTCAATCCCACCAAAGCCAAACAGCTGACCAACGTGCGGGCATCGGGCACTGACGAAGCAGTCATTCTCACGCCGCCGGTATTGCATAGCCTGGAGCAGGCGCTCGAGTTCATCGACGAAGACGAGTTGGTCGAAGTCACTCCCGACAGTATCCGGCTGCGCAAAAAGCTGTTGTTGGAGCACGAGCGCAGGCGCGCTTCGCGGAATGCTGCCTGACGGGGCAGGCAACCCCATACAGCGATCTCAAAGACTCAGCGCGATCTCAACATTTCGATGTGGGGAATATCGTCTTCGAGATAGGGTTCGCACATCGCCGCAAAATCCAGTGACTCATAAAATGGTTGCAGGTAGGCCTGAGCACTGAGGCGCACTGCGGGCCACCGGCCATCACAGAATGCCAGCGCCATGTCCATTAGGTCCCGGCCCAACCCGAGCCCGCGATAATCGGCCCTGATGGCCACTCTGCCGATGGAGCATTCGTCGTAGGCCACCCCGGGAGGTAAAACCCGCAGAGTGCCGATCAGCGTGCCTTGATGCGTCAACTCCAGATGCCAGCACAGCGGGTCCTGGTCGTCGACCTCCTGATAGGGGCAGGTTTGTTCCACGACAAATATCGCCGTGCGGAGGCTAAGCACCCGATGCCACTCTGGCCCGCTGAACACCGCAAAGTGTCGCCAGCGCCAGACCAGCTCATTGCGAAGCGTTTCTGGATTGAGCGCCATGGAGAGTCTCCTCAATCCATTAAAGCGTTGGTTAAATGGTCTTCCCGCACGAGGGTGCGTTAGGATAACCCGATCGAGATTATAGGGTGACGCACGCTGCCGAGCCTGACGCCCCCAGAGAGAGCCCCAGTAGGATGATAGACATGATGCAGCCTTCGGTCGACGTCGAGCAGCTGTCCCTGCGTGACTATGCAGAGAAAGCCTATCTCGACTACTCGATGTATGTGATTCTCGACCGCGCCCTGCCGCATATTGGTGATGGCCTCAAACCTGTCCAGCGCCGCATCGTCTATGCCATGAGTGAGCTCGGGCTGAAAGCGTCGGCAAAATATAAAAAGTCGGCGCGCACGGTGGGAGATGTCATCGGTAAGTTTCATCCCCACGGCGACAGCGCGGCCTACGAGGCGATGGTGTTGATGGCGCAGGATTTCTCCTACCGCTACCCATTGATCGACGGGCAGGGGAACTGGGGCTCGCCGGATGATCCCAAATCGTTCGCCGCCATGCGCTACACCGAATCACGCCTGACGGCTTACGCCGAGGTACTGCTCGCGGAGCTCGGTCAGGGAACGGTGGATTGGCAGCCTAATTTCGATGGCACCCTCGAAGAGCCCACCGTGCTGCCTGCGCAGGTGCCCAACCTGTTGCTGAATGGCACCACGGGTATTGCCGTTGGCATGGCGACAGATATTCCTCCCCACAACCTCAATGAAGTGGTCGCGGCCACCATTCACTTGCTGGATTCACCCAAGGCGACGCTCGCAGACCTCTGCACGCACATTAAAGGACCGGACTTCCCCACAGAAGCCGAGATCATCACGCCGGCGGATGATCTCAAAACGCTTTATGAGACCGGGCGGGGCGCGTTGCGGGCGCGGGCCGCCTATGCCATCGAGGACGGCGCGGTCGTGATTCACGCGCTGCCTTATCAGGTCTCGGGCGCCAAGGTGCTGGAGCAGATCGCGGCGCAGATGCAGGCCCGCAAACTGCCTATGGTGTCGGATTTGCGCGACGAGTCTGATCATGAGCACCCCACGCGCCTGATACTGGTGCCTCGGTCCAATCGCATCGATGTCGATGGGGTCATGAGCCATCTGTTCGCTACCACTGATCTTGAGCGCACTTATCGCGTGAACCTCAATGTGATTGGCATCGACGGCCGGCCGGCGGTGAAGTCGCTGGTGACGATTCTCAAGGAGTGGCTGGCTTTCAGAAAGACGACGGTCAAGCGCCGCTTGCAGCATCGGTTGGAGCGGGTAGAGCGTCGGCTCCATATTCTCGAGGGTTACCTCGCTGCGTTTCTCAATATCGATGAGGTCATCCGCATTGTCCGCGGGGAAGACGAGCCTAAACCCGTGCTGATGAAAACCTTCAAGATCTCCAATGTGCAGGCAGAGGCCATCCTGGATCTGAAGCTGCGTAACCTTGCGAAGCTCGAAGAGATGAAAATCCGCGGTGAGCAGGATGAGCTTGCGGAAGAGCGTGACGGGCTGAAGAAAACTCTCGGCAGTGACGCGCGTCTCAAGACCTTGATCAAGCGCGAGCTGAAGGCAGTGGCTGAGACTCACGGAGACGACCGGCGTGCGCCCATCACCGAGCGCGAGGAAGCCAAGGCCTTCAGTGAGCTGGAGCTGACCACCTCCGATCCACTGACGATTGTGGTATCCGAGAAGGGCTGGATTCGCGCTGCCAAGGGTCACGATATTGACCCGGCGTCGCTCAGTTACAAATCGGGTGATGGTTTCCGCTTTGCGGCCAGGGGTAAATCAAACCTGCCAACGGTGGTGCTCGACTCCACTGGCAGAGCCTATACCTTGCCGACACATCAGCTACCCTCCGCCCGTGGTCAGGGAGAGCCTCTGACCGGAAGCATTAACCCGCCATCTGGTGCCACCTTTGAAGGGCTGTTGACCGGTGCGGAGGGGGATCGCTACTTGTTGGCGAGTGACGCAGGCTATGGGTTTGTGGTGCAGTTCGGCCAGCTGCAGGCGAAAAATAAGGCCGGAAAGGCGGTGCTCACCTTGCCCAAGGGCGCGCAGGTGCTACCACCAGCGTCCATTGCAGAAGGCGAAGAGCCGCTTGTGGTGGTGGCCACCAATGAGGGGCGCATGCTGGTGTTCCCGTTGGCGGACCTCCCGGAGATGGCGCGGGGCAAGGGCAACAAGTTGATTGGCATCCAGTCTGCTCGGGCGGCGGCGCGCGAGGAGTTTGTGGCCGGACTCTGCGTGGTCACTGAGGGCGATACCCTTCAGGTCACGTCGGGTGGGCACTATCGCAACTTCAAGTGGTCCGAGCTGGAGCACTTCCGCGGGGAGCGAGGGCGCCGGGGCAGTAAGTTACCGAAGGGCTATCAGCGGGTGACGCGTCTGGAAGTGGTGGCCGACTGACCCACTCGCCTGACTGATTGCTAGAAAGGAAGAAACCCTTGCGGCGTCTCGTCGTCGCTGGGTGAAATGGCGCGTTGCAGAATGAGCAGTTGCCGCTCTAGCAGATCGAGGTGGCTGCCGCCGATATCGCCGAGCGCCATCCACTGCTCGTCGATGACATCAATGCCAATCCGTGTGGTCAGACCGATGTCTTCTGCCGCTCGCGACGACAGCAAAATGCCATCTAGATCCTGCTGGGCGAGCGCCAGTAATTCATCCAGCGTTGCCTGTGTATAGAGGCCGGGGTAGATATCTTCGTCATCGCCGCGCCCCAGCTCACTGATACCGATCGCCATGCCAGGGGTAAACGAAAGCCGCTCTTGCTTCTCGGCAATCTCGCTGCAACGGGACAATAGCCAGGCGCAACTCGCGGCACGTAACACCGGCGAACCCGCGGCATGAGATCCCGAGAAATAGATAGCCAGTCCAAACTGGCGTATTACACTGAGATCCCCGCAGTAAAAACCGGCACTCCCGTGCGCCATGCGGTGCAGGCTGGAGACATAGCCTTGCAGACGGGACTCATCGAGTGTGTCTAGGTAGCCGGGCAAGTGCTTGAGTGCGATACAGAGGATCGCAGTATCGCTGTAGTGCTCCTCACCCGACTCCTCGATGTCACGCGGCTTCAGCAAGTCCAGCGGCAACGCGTTGATACGGTCCCGCAACTTGTGCACCTCGTTGACGGAGGTTGAGCCTTCTTCTGTGATGGCATCCAGCTGGGCAACGGCCTCGCTGATATTGCTAGCCAGTCGCTGACCCATGGGTCTTGTCAGGGTGTATACCGCGGTGCTTAAAAGCACAGACAGCGCGATCAATCCCCAAATGAGGGTCTCCCGCGCCGCGCGCTGTGCTTCTAAATCCAGATACAGCTCAACGTTGCCCGCGGTATTTCCATCGATCAGCACCCGGTAGCGGTGCGCCGTGGCATCAGTCGGTACGGCCCCTCGAGTGGCGATTTCCAAGCCGTCCACATCGAGAACCCTCGCCGCAGCGAACAGGGTTTGGTCGGTGTAAAACTGGAGCTCGGCGACCAATCGCAGCCGGTCACCAGCAGCCAGTTCGGCGCTGGCCCGACTGGCAAGTTGCCGAACGGCGGCGTCGGCGTGCTCGGCCAGCGTCGCGTTCTGAATGGATTGCGTCGATTGCGCGGCGACCCCAACCAGAGTCAAGGTGGCCAGCAGGCAACAACCTGCTGCCGCGAGCGCCAGTTGCTGCGACAGCGGTTGATTACGCAAACGTTGCAATAGTTGCTCCAAAGAGAATCTCCGATGACGTCAGGATCAGTATAAACTCACGACATGCCGCTGTCGGGTGAGAGCGACATATCTTCTCCTGCCAAATAGAGACCCCTGTGGTGAATGCGACACACATGATTGTCCTGATGGTGCCCCAGGGAGCGGTAATGGAGGTCGATCAGGTCGCTGACGTCGCGCAGGCAGCGGGTGCTGAAGTCATTGAGACACGCACTGTGCCGGTGCCGGTGACATTGTCCGATCGTCGCACCGTCCACAATCTGCTGGTCGATAGTGCTGATGCCGAGGGCCTCTCCTCTGGGCTGCGAGACCTTTCTGATCAATATGGCGTCGACATCGCGCTGCAGCCGCGTGCTGCGCGCTGTCGGTCCTATCGGTTGGCGGTCTTTGATATGGACTCCACGCTCATTGACTGCGAGGTCATTGATGAGCTCGCAGCTAGGGCCGGCGTCGGCGAAGAGGTCGCCGAGATCACCGCTCAAGCGATGCGTGGCGAGCTCGATTTTGATGAGAGTTATCGCACCCGACTTGGGCTTTTAGAAGGCCTCGATGCTCGCGCAGTCGATGAATTGGTTGGCCGGCTGCCTGTGAAAGAGGGCCTGCGGGAAATGACCACCACCCTAAAGGCGCAGGGAATGACGCTGGCAATTTTCTCCGGTGGCTTTATGCCGATAGCAGAGCGACTGCAGGCGGATTACGGCTTTGATGAAGTGGTAGCGAATACACTGGAAATCGCATCTGGCAAGGTCACCGGCAGGGTGGTTCCACCCATCGTGAATCGAGAGCACAAGGCAGCAGCCTTACAGGCCCTCGCCACCCGCCTCGGTATTGGCGTGGATGCCTGTATCGCGGTGGGTGATGGCGCCAACGATCTCGACATGATGGCGATGGCGGGCTTGGGTGTGGCTTTTCATGCGAAGCCCGCGGTGCGCGCCGCGAGCCCCGTTGAAGTCACCCACTGTGGTCTCGATGGGGTGTGCTATCTGCTGGGCAGAGAGGGCGAATTCACCGACACTTAAACCTCCCGCTCTTAGCGCCTGATGATGCCTCGGGATCACGCCCTAAGGTATGATCGCGGTTTCGCTCAACGAGTCTCCAGGATGCCAAACTTCTCAACCAACGAATTCAAGCCCGGGCTGAAGGTCATGCTCGACGGCGACCCTTGTTCAATTCTCGAGAACGAGTTCGTCAAGCCGGGCAAGGGGCAGGCGTTCAATCGGGTCAAACTTCGTAACCTGAAGTCCGGACGGGTCTGGGAGCGGACTTTCAAGTCAGGAGACACGCTCGAAGGTGCCGACGTCATGGACGTGGACCTCGAGTATTCCTACACCGACGGCGAGTTCTGGCACTTTATGGACCCCTCTACCTACGAGCAGTATGGTGCTGACCGTGACGCAGTGGGTGAAGCCGAGAAGTGGCTCAAAGAGCAGGAGCGGTATGAGATCACGTTGTACAACGGCACGCCGCTGGCGGTCACACCCCCCAACTTCATCGAGTTGGAAATCACCGAGACCGACCCGGGCCTCAAGGGCGATACGGCGCAGGGGGGTAGCAAGCCCGCCACTCTCAGCACCGGAGCGGTGGTGCGGGTGCCGCTATTTATCACCGAGGGTGAAGTCATCCGCGTCGATACCCGTACCGGTGAATACGTTAGTCGCGCGAGTAAAAGCTGACCCGCGAGTGACTGACCTTTGAGTAAATGGCTACCCTCGGCCTCGCCGGAGGGCCTCGCCGCGAGGGCGGACTTACTACAAGCGTTACGCCGGTTCTTTTGCGATCGCGGCGTCATGGAAGTCGAAACTCCGCTTCTCTCTCAGGGCACCGTGCCGGACGCCGGCATCGACGTTTTCAGGTTGCCGAGGAAGAGTGACGAACCGGACAGGTACCTGCAAACCTCACCGGAAAGCGCGATGAAGCGCCTTCTGGCGGCCGGCTCCGGTGATGTTTTTCAGATCTGCAAAGCATTTCGCCAAGGTGAGGCGGGGCATAACCACAACCCCGAATTCACACTGCTCGAATGGTATCGGGTGTGCTGGGATCACGCTGCTTTGATGCGCGAGGTCGCCGAATTGTTGGGCGCTGTTTTGGACTCGGATGGTTGGCAGGTTTGGCCCTATCGGGCGCTCTTTGTCGAGGTCCTCGGCGTCGATCCTATGGACGAGCAGACCAGTCTGGCGGCACTCACTGACATCGCCGAATCCCGGATCGGCTCCGTGCCGCATGGTCTCGACCGCGATGCGCTTCTCGATTTGTTGATGAGTCACTGTATCGAGCCCGAAATCAGTGATTGGGGTGTGGTGTTCATCACTGACTTTCCGGCATCTCAGGCGGCTATGGCGCGCTGCGTCTCCGTAGGTGATATCGACGTTGCCGCGCGCTTCGAGTGCTACGTGCATGGTAAAGAGCTGGCCAACGGATACTGGGAGCAAACCGATGCCACTTGGCTCTCTGCCCAACTGCAGGCGGAGAACAAACGCCGGCAGCAGCGCGGGCTGCCGCAGCGCCCCATTGATGAACGCCTGCTGGCCGCGCACCGCCAAGGCCTGCCCGAGTGCGCGGGCGTCGCGCTGGGCGTGGATCGCTTACTTGCCGTGAAGTTGGGCGCCAACAATCTTGGGGAGATCATCAGCTTCGGCTGGGATAGCGCCTGACCCTCGGCACACTTTGCAGTGCTCTTACTGAGCACGATACAGCAATGATTATGTTGCGCGTGCCGCCACGATCACCGGACCGTAGATGTCGATAAATTCCTTGGGCGGCCTTTTTGGGAGGCCCGTGGATATCTCGATACACACAAACTCAAGCGCGCCACGAAAAACCGTGTCCCCGGTCTGCTCGTAGACCACCTGTAGCTGCCGCGACATCTTCATTTTGCCTGCCCAGTCCGTAATCCAAGTGCCGACCACTAACCGATCGCCCGCCTGGGTCGCCTTCAGGTAGTCGTATTCCGCACGCGTTAGTGCCATGGCGCGGTCGAGGCGCTGGTAGTCCTCAGCCCCGAGTCCGAGCGCTGTCGTGTGCGCCCACGCGGCTTCCATGCACCACTCAACGTAGTGGGTGTTCCGGGTGTGCGCGAGCGCGTCGATATGCTCTGCCTCAACGGTTACTGGCCACAAATAGGGATCGGCAAAATCCCACTGGTGCGTGGTCATGCGCTGGCTGCCTTGACGCGGGGCTGCGCGATCATCAGGTAGCCGAAGATCACTGCCAGCACCGGACAAATCACATTAAACAATGCATAAGGCGCGTACTCAAAAGTCGCAACACCCAGCGTTGCCGCCATGAACGCTCCACAGGTATTCCAGGGGATCAGCACTGAGGTGAGTGTGGCGGAGTCTTCCAGCGTGCGGGAGAGGCTCAGTCGATTCAGCCCGCGGTCATCGTAGGCCGGCGTAAACAGGCGGCCGGGCAAAGTGATAGCGAGAAACTGATCGGCAGCCAGTAGGTTGGTGATGAAGCCACCCCCCACGGTGGCGAGTATCAGATCTCCGGTACGCTTCACGCCTCGCAGGACCTGATCAAGCAGCTGCCGCAGAATACCCGTGCTATCCAGCATCCCGCCGAAGGTCATCGCAGTCAGAATGAGAAAGATGGTGTTCAGCATGCTGGCCAAGCCGCCCTTGTCGAGCAGTTTGCTGAGCTCGCCCATGCCCTCGGGTGACTGGTATCCCGAGAACAGCGCCATCCAGAGCCCCTGAATTACCGGTGCCGGTGAGTAAGGGTGGGCAGCAAGTGCCAGCGCGCGAACGACATCGGTCTGAAAGGCGGCGGCATAGAGCGTGCCGGAGAGGGTGCATATTAAGATGGCGGGGTAGGCGGGTACCCGAGAATAGATTAGCGCCAGCATCATTGCGAGAGGCGAGAGTACCCAGGGGGAGATCGCAAATTGATTGGCTAAGGCAGTGCGGATCTCGGTGATGTTCTCGGGGGTGGCGGCGCCCTCACTACCGACGAAGGAAAAAATCACCAGTGCTGCAATAAAGGCGGGCAGAGTCGTCCAGAGCATGTTTTTGATGTGCTCAAACAGATCGACACCCACTGCCGCCGCGGCTAGATTGGTGGTGTCGGATAGCGGCGAGAGTTTGTCGCCAAAATAGGCGCCCGAGATCACCGCGCCAGCCGTGATGGCTGGCGACAGCGAGTAGGTGGTGGCGATGCCCATGAGGCCGATGCCCAGTGTCCCTGCGACGGTCCAGGAACTGCCCAGGCTCAATGAGGCCAGTGCACAGATGATGGCAGATGCCGCGTAAAAGAAGCCGGGGTCCAGCAACTGTACACCGTAATAGATCATGCCGGGGACGGTGCCACTGATAATCCAGCTTCCGATCAGTGCCCCCACGGAGAGCAGAATCATCATGGGCATGATCGAGACGGTGATCGCGCCAACCATGCCCTCCTGAATTGCCTGCCAGCTCATGCCGCGACGCCAACCCACCAGCATGGTGGCTGCCGAGGCAATGATCAGCGCTACTTGATTGGGTCCGTGTGATGCGTCCGAGCCAAACAGCGCTACCGAGGCAGAGAGCAGTAAAACCAGCAGCGCGATCGGCGCGAGGGACAGCAGCATAGGCGGTAGATCAGGCGGGGCGGTACCCCGGCTTGGTCATGGTGATTTGGTAGGTGCCAATAATGCGCTCGCGGAAGCCCCCCTCGCAATAGCTGAGGTAGTAGCGCCACATATTGATAAATCGATCGTCAAAGCCCATGCCGCGCACTCGGTCAAGCTGCCCTAGGAAACCTTCGTGCCACGCATTCAGGGTGTCGGCGTAGTCCCGGGTGATGTCGCGGAGATGGGCCATTTGCATATCGGTCATGCGTGCCAACGCGTCACTGATAACTGTGAGCGAGGGCAGGCATCCGCCGGGGAAAATGTAGCGCTTGATAAAGTCCACTGAATCCCTCGCTTGCTCGTAACGTTGCTCGGTCATGGTGATGGCCTGAATCACCGCTTTGCCATGTGGCTTCAGCAGTCGGCTGACCGTCTGAAAGTAGGTGTCGTAAAACTGATGCCCGACCGCCTCGATCATCTCGATGGATACCAGCTTGTCAAACTTGCCGGTGAGGTCTCGGTAATCATCGAAGAGCACCGTAATGCGATCTTGCAGGCCGCGTTGGGCGACGGCGTCGACCGTGTACTCAAACTGCTCCCGGGAGATGGTAGTGGTGGTGACCCGACAGCCATAGTGCTCGGCCGCATAAATCGCCATGCCGCCCCAACCCGTGCCAATCTCAACCAGATGATCCTCGGGCTTGAGCTCAAGATCCTCGCAGATCAGGTGCAACTTATGTTGTGAGGCACTCGCCAGGTCGCTGTCTGGAGTGGGAAAGACCGCCGACGAGTACATCATGCTCGGATCAAGAAACAGGGCGAAAAAGTCGTTGCCGAGATCGTAGTGGGCGGAGATGTTCTCGCGCGAGCGCCGTGATGTATTGCGTCGTGCCCAATGGCTCAGCTTCAAAGCGGTTTTTGCCAGCAAATTCTGGCGGTCTGACATGGCGCCCAGCATGGCCAAGTTGGCGCTGAAAGCACGGGTCACCGCCGTCAGATCAGGGCTGCTCCACAATCCCTCAATGTAGGTCTCGCCCGCTGCAATGCCGCCGGCAGTAAGAATGCGGCGATACAAGTCGCTGTCATGAACGTGCACCTCGGCATGAGGTGCAGCGGGGTCGGTCTGTGAGCCAAAGACCAGTGTCTCGCCCTGCTCTTTGAGCGTGAGGGATCCCACCTGAAGTTTGGCCAACACCTTGAGCATCAGCGAGCGCGCCAGGCCACCGCGTTTCTCCGGGAACAGCATGGGTAACTTGGAGATGTTTTTGACGCTGTATTCGCTCATGTGGACCCTCTTTCTTCTACTGCGTGGAGTCGACGGTTACGTTAGTGCGTTCGCTTCGGATGAGCATGCAGGCTGACGCCTTTTAAAAACAGGCGCAAGGCCTCCCAATAAATTCCGGCGGCGACTTTGATTGTCATAAACGGATAGGCGAGGATCGCGCGGCGTGCGCTGCGAGCAGTGAGGGGCTCTGCGGCGAGAGACAGCACGGCGTCGAAAATACGATTGCCGTCCTCAAAAAGCGCGATTTGAATATTGAGATCATCCCCCGGGACATTGCTATACCAGCGATAGGTCATATTCATGGGGTTGAAGGGTGAGACGTGGAGCGCTTTCTGAAACTCCGTCGCCAGAGGCTGGTTGGCATCAGGTGCTTCGAGCACGTAGCTGTGGCGCTCCCCCCAAGGGGTATTGGTGACCTCTGCCACCACATATTGCAGCTGCTTTCCCGCATCGTCGTAGCAGTAGTAAACGGCAATGGGATTGTTTTGATAGCCGAAATATCGCCAATTGGCCAACAGATAAATCGGGCCTGTGTGATCTTTCCCCGTTTCTTCCTTAATGCGTTGGCGAACGGCGTCAGCCAATGGCAGCTCGGCTGAGCCCAGAAAATCGCGCCGTAGGAACCGCGCGGGTGCCCACCGCTTGGTTGACCATAGTGGTAGGCGCGCAGTGAGCTCATGGAGAGTTTCCAGCTCGACAAAAGGCATAAACACCTTGTAGGAGAAGGCGTGTTTCTTGGGAGAGTAGCGGGCGTGACGAAGTGTGCCCGAGTACAGTTTGGCCTTCACGCCGCCATCTGTGCGGCCGCGCACAGGTTCTCTGCCACGCGCAGTCCGCTGGTCAGACCGTCCTCGTGGAAACCGTTTTGCCAGTACGCGCCGCAGAACCATGTGCCGTTTTGCCCGTTGATGTCGCCCCAACGTTGCTGGGCTTCCATACCCGCCAGTGTGAACTGTGGGTGCGCGTAATTAAAGCGGCCCAGAATTCGATGAGGGTTAATAGAGTCGGTGTCATTGAGCGTCACGCAAAAGATCTCGGGGGCATCCAGACCCTGCAGAATATTCATGTTGTAGGTGACGGTGGCGCGCCCGCTACCCGGCTTCAATCGGTAGTTCCAGCTGGACCAGGCGCGCTGTGTCTTGGGCAGTAACCGTGTGTCGGTGTGCAGGATTACCTCGTTGTCCCGGTAGGGCAGCGCCCTAAGCACCGACTTTTCTGACTCGGTCGGGTCACCGAGCATGCCCAGCGCGTCGTCTGAGTGCGTGGCGATCACGACCTCATCAAACTCGCGCTGCAGGCCATTTGTGAACTGCACCACAACTGGTCTGCCGGGCGGGCGAAGGATCTTTTCGACCCGCATACGCGTGCGAATGGCGTCTGCGAACCGCTGCGTGAGCGGAGCAAGATACTCCCGGCTGCCACCCTCTACTACGCGCCATTGCGGCCGGTCCTTCAGTGACAACAAGCCGTGGTTGCGGAAGAAGCGGATAAAAAACTCGACCGGAAAATCTTGGGCGTCCTCGAAGTCTGCCGACCAGATCGCAGAGGTCATCGCTAACAAGTAGCTGCGACTAAAGTGCTCGCCGAAGCCGTGACGCGAGAGATACTCGCCCAGCGTCTGATCCTGGGGGAGCTTGCCACTCTCTAACTCTGCGATGGCGAGTTTGTTAAAGCGCAGGATCTCTCTGATCATGTTGAGAAAGCTGGGTGAGAGCAGATTGCCGCGTTGCGCAAACAGGGTGTTGAGGTTGTTACCCGCGTATTCAAGACCGCTTGTTTCGTCGCAGACAGAGAAACCCATTGAGGTCGGCTTGCTCGCCACACCCAGCTCGCCGAACAGATCGATCATGTTGGGGTAATTGCGGTCGTTATAGACGATGAAGCCGGTATCGATGGCGAAGCGACGCGTACCGATTTGCACGTCGTAGGTAGCGGTGTGGCCACCGATCCGGTCCCGGGCCTCGAAGATGTCGACGCGGTGGCCGCGTCTGACGAGCTGGTGGGCGCACCCCAGCCCGGAGATGCCCGCTCCAATGACTGCAATGTGCATCGCTGACGACCTCCGGCCACCAGACAGGGAATGGTTTCAGCTGTTACGGCCCGCAGAGAGCGCCGGATCAGCCCAAATAAGTGTCCTTGACTATCGCTTGCGCGCTCAAATCTGCAGAAAATAAGCTGTTGAGGGTGGTATCAAGGCGTTGCCACTGGGTGTATCCTGTCCTATCGGGATGATGGTTTGACCTTTCATGGCAATCAAAAAAGACGCAGGTAACTCTCCTGCGGCGAGCGGCAACGGGAAGTGGAATGTCCCGACGGGCCGCCGCACGGACGAGTGGAGCACAGCGCTGGTGCAGATTGGCGAAAGCCAGGACCGGGGCGCCTTTACGCGTTTTTTCCGTCATTTTGCCCCGTTGATCAAAGCATTTGCCCTCTCAGGCTCTAGTTTGTCAGCGTCCCATGCCGATGAGCTCGTTCAGGAAGTGATGCTTAAGGTCTGGCAGAAGGCGGGGGGCTTCAACCCGGAAAAGGCGGCCGCCTCGACCTGGGTCTACACCATTGCGCGGAACTGCCGAACCGATATGTTCCGGCGTTTGCAAAAGTTTGATACGCCATTGGCCTCTGATGACTTCGAGCTGGAAAGCGAGGAGGAGGAGTCTTTCGTGGTGTTGCACACCCGCCGCGGTGCCGAGCGGGTCCGTGAGTTGATGAGCGATTTGCCGCCGGATCAGGCGCAAATACTCGCCAAGGTCTATATGGAGGGCAAATCCCACTCCGAAGCCGCGGCAGAGCTCGATCTACCACTAGGCACGGTCAAATCACGGGTGCGTCTTGCTATCCAGAAGCTCCAAGGGCTAATGGAGGCTTAAATGGTGATGGTAATCCCTCAGAAAGTCATAGTTTTATTGGTGTTGGGAAGTAAACCGTTTGCGCGTGACCCTCGTAATGTCAACGTACATGAGAGTGGTTTGGATTAAATAGCGATGGCACATCATCACCCCCCAATGGATTTGCTTTTAGAGTATGCGGCTGGCGCGCTTCCCGTTGCGCAGTCAGCCTGCGTTGCTGCGCATTTGAGTTACTGCCAGCGCTGTCGGCAGGTGGTCGACAGGTTAGAGGATGTCGGCGGTGCGCATCTTGAGCGTTTAGATCCGCAACCCGTGGGCGAATCGGTACTCGAATCCGTCATGGCGCGCCTCGACGATCCGGAGCCCCTTCGCTATGCGCCCAATGAAGTTTCCGACACGCAGCTTCCCGGCCTGCTGGATCGCCTCATCAACGGCAATTATGCTGATTTGGCATGGAAGCGTGTCACGCAATCCCTGAGTATCAGTTATCTCAAAACCGGCGACCCCAATCACGAATTTGCGTTGTATCGCATTGCTGAGGGCGGTCGCATCCCCGAACATACCCATGGCGGCAGCGAGATGACGCTGGTGCTGCGCGGTGGCTTTGCCGATGAGAGCGGCGAGTACCACCCGGGTGATTTCCTCGTTCGGGAGGGGTGGGACAAGCACACCCCGGTCGCACTGGAAGGTGAAGAGTGTATCTGTCTGGCGGTGCTGGATGCGCCCCTGAAGTTCACTCGGTTGCGACACCGCTGGCTCAACCCGCTCCTGAAACTTCACGCGGGCTGATCTTTCACCGACTCGTCTCCAGTGGCGCTGTGGGCCCTGCTCCTGCCAAGCGACCGCCTCAATAATCAGCCGACTGGAATTCCAATAATACCGGGATCGCGGTGATCCCATAAAACCAGGCGAAATTCACTATGCAATTAGTCATACCCCGTGAAACCCAGCCGGGAGAGGATCGCGTCTCCGCGACTCCCGAGACGGTGAAAAAATTGGTGCGGCTCGGTGCGGAAGTAGTTATCGAATCGGGGGCAGGCACGGGTGCCGGCATCAGCGATGCAGACTACGAAGCAGCGGGTGCCAGCATTGGTTCTGATCGCTCAGCACTGCTGGGCAGTGCCGACATGGTGCTGCGACTGCGCAAGCCCGAGATCGAAGAGATCAGTCAGCTCAAAGGCGGTTGCATTCACGTCTCCTACCTCGACCCATTCAACGAGAAAGAGCTGATCAAGGCCTTTGCCAGTCACAATGTGACGGCGGTGAGTATGGAGATGATCCCTCGCTCAACCCGCAGCCAGAAGATGGACGCGCTGAGTTCCCAGGCAAACCTCGCGGGCTACATGGCAGTCATGTTGGCGGCTAACAACATGCCCAGCATCATGCCGATGATGATGACGCCAGCCGGCACACTGAAGCCCGCCAAGGTGTTCATTATTGGTGCTGGGGTTGCGGGCCTGCAGGCCATCGCCACGGCCAAGCGTCTTGGCGCTCGGGTCACCGCGTTTGATACCCGCCCCGTTGTGGCCGAGCAGGTGGAATCACTGGGTGGGAAGTTTCTAGAGATCGACTTGGGTGATACCGGTCAGACGGCGGATGGCTACGCCAAGGAGCTGACTCCCGAGCAGGTCGAGATGCAGCGTCAGGCCCAGAAAGCGGTGATTGCTGATTCCGATGTAGTAATCACTACGGCGCAGGTCTTTGGCCGCAAGCCGCCGGTGCTGGTCACAGCCGACATGGTTGAGGGCATGTCGCCCGGTTCCGTGATTGTTGATATGGCCGCTGAAACTGGCGGTAACGTCGAAGGCTCCGTGCCCGACGAGGTGGTTGACGTCAACGGCGTGACCATCGTGGGCACCGCCAACCTTGCCAATCTGGCGCCGCGCGATGCGACCCAGATGTACGCGAGCAACATGTTTAACCTCGTCGAGGACACCTGGGACGAGGAGGGCAAGCAGTTTGTGCTCGACCTTGAGAACGACATTCTGCCTGGCTGTGTGATTACCCATGGCGGAGCCGTTGTTCACCCCACTATTAAAAACATTATCGAGGGAGGCAACTGATATGTCCGGCGCAGAGTACTTGCTGTTTATCTTGATGTTGTCGATTTTCCTCGGCTTCGAACTGATCAATAAGGTCCCCGCCACGCTGCACACCCCGCTGATGTCGGGTGCCAATGCGATCTCGGGCATCACCGTGGTTGGTGCAGTGGCACTGGCCGGCACGGGCAACGAGAACGCGGCCATGTGGCTGGGTGTCGGTGCTGTGACCCTCGCCAGCATTAACGTGGTGGGTGGTTACATGGTGACCGACCGCATGCTCAGCTTCTTCAAGAAGAAGGAGGACTGATCATGACGACTGAATTAATGACACAACTGGGTTACGTCCTCGCTGCAGGCCTCTTTATTTTTGGCCTGAAAATGCTGGGGTCTCCTGCAACGGCCCGTCGCGGAAACATGATTTCTGCCATTGGTATGCTGGTGGCAATTGTCTCAGCACTGCTTGATCAGGGCATTGTCGACTTCACTTATATTGCCGCCGGTATGGTGGTGGGTGGTGCCATCGGTGCCATCGCCGCACGCGCGGTCGCGATGACGGCTATGCCCGAGATGGTGGCACTGTTCAATGGCTTCGGTGGCGCAGCGTCACTGTTGGTCGGCTGGGCCGCGCTCTCGCCGGATTCCGGCACCTTCACCCTGATCACGATCGTATTGTCGATCTTGATCGGTGGCGTGACCCTCACGGGCTCGCTCATCGCCTACGGCAAGCTGTCCGAGACCATCGGTAGCGGAGCCATCACCTTCTCTGGCCAGCAGATCGTCAACTCCCTCGTGGTGCTTGGCATCTTCGGTGGCGCTGTGATGTTCTGCATGAACCCGGCTGACCCCACCTGGCTCTACATTGTCATTGGCTTGGCGTTGGTCTTTGGCATCATGGCGGTCATCCCCATTGGTGGTGCCGACATGCCGGTGGTTATCTCACTGCTGAACTCCTACTCGGGCCTCGCGGCCTGTGCGGCGGGTTTTGCGATCAACAATAATGTGTTGATTGTGGCGGGCTCACTAGTGGGTGCCTCGGGCATCATCCTGACCCAGATCATGTGTAAGGCGATGAACCGATCGCTCTCCAACGTGCTGTTCTCTGGCTTTGCTAGCGTTTCTAGTGAGGAGACGGTGATAGAGGGCGAGATTAAGCCGATTTCCGTAGACGACGCCTACTACGTGCTGGAAGCGGCGACTAACGTGGCGATCATTCCTGGCTACGGTATGGCGGTTGCGCAGGCGCAGCACGTGGTCAAGGAGCTTACCGAGCTGCTTGAGAACAATGGCTGTGAGGTCAACTTTGGCATTCACCCCGTCGCGGGGCGAATGCCGGGCCACATGAACGTGCTCCTTGCGGAGGCGGACGTGCCTTACGACCAACTGCTCGAGATGGACGAGATCAACCCGCGCATGGAGACCGTCGATGTCGCGATCGTGATTGGCGCGAACGATGTGGTGAATCCTGCAGCACGCGAGGTCGAGTCCTCACCGATCTACGGCATGCCGGTGATCAACGTGGCCGATGCGCGCACGGTATTTGTACTCAAGCGCTCAATGGCGTCGGGCTTTGCTGGTATCGAGAACCCGCTGTTCTATAAAGAGAACACCCGCATGCTGTTCGGTGATGCGAAAGAGAGCATCGGTGGTCTGATCCGCGAATTCAGCTGATCTCTTCACTGCCTAACGAAACCCCGCCCAGTGCGGGGTTTTTTGTTGCTGTCTAACTGGCTTGTTCGGTCTGAAACTGCAGCCGTGCGAGACGTTGATACAGCTCACAGCTTGTCATCAGCTCGTCATGGGGTCCGCTGTCGATGACGCGGCCCTCGTCCATCACCACGATGCGGTCGGCATTGATGACAGTGGAGAGCCGATGAGCAATTATGATCGTGGTGCGCTCCTGTATGATGTCGGTGAGCGCCTGTTGTACGTGCCACTCGCTCTCGGTATCGAGCGCGCTGGTGGCCTCATCCAGCAGTAACAGCTCCGGGTCACTGAGTATGGCGCGGGCTAGCGCAATGCGCTGGCGCTGTCCCCCCGAGAGCCTCACACCCTGCGCCCCCAGATGGCTCTGGTAGCCCTCGGGCAGTGTTTGAATAAACTCGTGGGCGTGGGCCATTTGCGCTGCGGCTTCCACCGCCGCCTGAGTCGGCTCGGTGGCGCCGTAGGCGATGTTGTAGAAGATATCCCCCGAGAACAGTGTGGGCTGTTGTGGCACTAGTGCGATCTTCTGGCGCCAGCGATCCAGCGACATCTCGCGCAGATCCGCACCGCCGAAACGAATCGCGCCTGCAATCGGATCGTAAAAGCGCAGCATCAGCTCAAATACCGTCGACTTGCCGGCGCCCGAGGGTCCGACCAGCGCGACCGACTCGCCGTGCGCAATCTCCAGCGTAAAGTCACTCAATGCGGGGTGAGTAGGCCGGCTGGGATAGGCGAAGTGCACCCCCTTAAAGGCCAACGCGGTATTACTGGCAGGGGTTTGGGTACCGGTGTCTGGAATCTCGCTGGTCTCATCAAGGAGCTCCATCAAGCGCTCTGCCGCGCCCGCGGCGCGCTGCAGATCACCCCAGACCTCCGACAGGGTCGCAAAGGCGGTACCTACCATGATGGCGTAAAAGACGAAGGCGCCAAGTTCACCGCCGGTCATGCGGCCCTCGATCACGTCGACGCCCCCCGACCACATCATGCCGACCATGCCGCCCATCAACAGGAAGATGGCAAAGCCTGTCAGCAGGGCGCGCTGGAAAACACGTGAACGTGCGACCACAAAGGCTTGCTCGACGTCGCGGCCAAAGGCCGTTTTTTCGGCAATTTCCCGGTTAAAGCTCTGTACTACCTTGATCGACTGGAAGATCTCCCCCGCGTGGCTGCCGACTTCAGCGATGGTCTGCTGGCTTTTGTTGGAGAGCTTTCTTACCCGTCGGCCGAATATCAGGATGGGTAGGAGCGTCACCGGAACTGCAATCAAAATCACCAGGCTGAGTTTTAGGTTGGTGATGACCATCAGCGTCAGCGCGCCGGTGAGGGTGAGGGCATTGCGCACCGCGAGGCTCACTGAGGAGCCGATCAGTGTCTGCAGCAAGGTGGTGTCAGTGGTGAGGCGAGACATGATCTCGCCCGAGTGATTACTTTCGAAATAGCTTGGCTGCATGTGCACAAGATTGTTAAACACCGCGCTGCGTAGGTCGGCACTGACCCGCTCGCCCAGCCAGGAGACCAGATAGAAACGGGTCATGGCGCCAATGGCCATGGCAATGCCGATCACCAACATGAAGGTGACGGCTTTATACAGCCCCGATGCGTCTGCCCCGGCAAAGCCCTCATCGATTAGGATCTTCACGCCGTAACCCAGCGTCAGCTGTGCCCCGGCTGTGAATACCAATGCTGTGGCCGCCGCGATCAATCGACCCTGGTGGGGCCAGAGAAAGCCGAGTAGCTGCCGGAGCGGCGCCAGCGATTTGGCGCGGGGTGGTTCGCCGCTGCGGTCGGTCGCACTGTTATGAGGTGGCGTGTTGATCGACGTTTCAGTCACAGCTTGGCTCGGTGGTCGGAAGTAATGCCTATGAAACTACAGTCTACGCGGGACGCGGCCAAAAAGATCGTAAGGTGTCCGGGGCTGATGAACGCGCCCGGTGCCGCGATTGTCATCTTTGGCGCATCGCGCTCGACTCAACTCACGATAAGCTGAGCGCAATCCGTTAGCGAGACGTCACAGTCCTCCCTCAATGGTGTCCTTATTGAAGACAACCTTACCTGTTGCGGCTTGGACTGCAGGGGCAGTTTGCCGCCCATCGAAAGCTTCCGCCCACGGAGGTCGCTGGCTAAAGGCTGGTCGTGTGGCTGCCGCTGGCGATGAGCGCACCGGCTGAATCTCCGCAGAAAGAGAACGTCGAGCCGGATGCCGATGCGGTGTCAGACAGTGATGCGTCGCAGGAGACCTGATACTGCGCCAAAAAAGGGCTGACCTTCGATCCGGGGCCCACCAGCCTCTGGACTGGCATTCGCCTGCAAACCCGGTTCGATGACTACCCGGGGCAAAACCCCAGCGCCGCCGATTTGCGGCTCGAGCGGGACTCGGAGCTCGATCTGAACCGGGGCCGCCTGAAAGGGGGTGGCTGTTCAGCCAACTAGCATCGAGGTCAAAATACGCAGGCTGACTTTTTTGCCACTGTACTCTCAGTCCTCCACCGGCGCGTTGCCGCTCTGGGCCTTGGGCTCCAATAGTCTGCCGAAAAACACGCCCAGCTCAAAGAGTAGCCACATGGGGATCGCCAGCAGTGATTGTGAAATCACATCAGGTGGTGTCAGCAGCATGCCGAAAATAAAGCAGCCAACGATGATGTAGGGGCGTTTTTTGGCCAGTGCGTCAGGGCTGGTGATACCGGTCCAGATCAAGATTACTGCGGCAATGGGCATCTCAAAGGCAATACCGAAGGCCAGGAACAGTTTTAGTACGAAATCGAGGTAGCTGTTGATGTCGGTCATCACCTGTACGTTTTCGGGGCCCACGCTGGTAAAAAAGGCAAAGATGAGCGGAAAGACCACGAAATAGGCGAAAGCCGCTCCTGCGTAGAACAGCAGCACGCTGGAAGCGAGCAGCGGCAACGCGATGCGCTTTTCCTTTTGGTAAAGCCCCGGCGCCACGAACCCCCATATCTGGTAAAGAACCACGGGTATCGCCATAAAGATGGCGAGCACCAAGCTTAGTTTGAAGGGGGTCAGGAAAGGTGACGCCACGCCCGTGGCGATCATGGTCGACCCCTCCGGCATCAGCTCTCTCAGCGGTGCCGATACGAAACCATAGATCTCATTGGCAAACGGGAACAGGATAATAAATCCAATCAATACGGCGAGCACCGCCCGTAACAGCCGGTCACGCAGCTCCGTCAGGTGGGCCACCAGCGACATGGGAGGGTCGTCGTGTTGGTTCTGGTCGCTCATACGGGGTTTGACGATTTGTCGGTGCCACTATCGTCAGCTTCAGCCGCCGAGGTTGCGGTTGGCGGGGTTGCAGATGATGAGGCTGGAGGTGGCGAGGGTACTGAATCGGCGGTGTTTGATGCGCCTTGCAACGAGTCGCTGGCTTGATTGCCGAGGGCTTGAATCTCTTGTTCTACCGACTGGGTGGTCTCGCGCACCTGCTGCTTAAGTTGCTGCGACTCGGCCTTGAGCTCTTGCATGATTTCATCGTTGTGCAGCTCGCGTCGGACTTCGGTGCGGATCTGATCGAAGCTGCGTCGAAATCGATTGACCCAGGCCAATACGGTCCGGACCGCGCCTGGTAACTGTTCGGGCCCCACCACCAAAAGGCCCACGACGCCGATCAGCAAGAGCTCGGCAAAGCCGATGTCAAACACGTTGAACTGCCCTGTTTAGGTCGGGGGTTTGTTGGTGTCGCTCTCGTCTTGCGAGGCGGTGTTGCCCCCGACACTCTCGCCCTCGGCTTCGTCTTTACTCATGCTGTTACGAAAGCCTTTGATCGCACTGCCCAGATCGCTGCCGATGTTGCGCAGGCGCGACGTGCCGAAAAGCATGACGACAATCGCCAGAATGATCAGGAGCTGCCAGATGCTGATTCCGCCCAGACCCATAGTCCCTCTCCTTGTGTTTAAGCGTCTTCCGAGGCCGCATTATGGCCTTTTCGGGCGGCTTTTTCTGCCAGACCCGACAGCCCCATGCGCGCGTCGAGAACTTTGAGGACATCGGTATGGTCGAGGTCAAGGTGCGCGAGCATCACCATGGTGTGAAACCAGAGATCGGCTACCTCGTTCACCAAGGCCCCCGAGTCCCCGCTCTCGGCAGCATCCTTGGCCGCCAGGATCACCTCGGTGGCTTCTTCACCGACTTTTTCGAGGATTTTGTTGAGGCCCTCAGCGTTCAGTGTGGCAACGTAAGAACTCTCAGGGGAAGCGGTTTTGCGTTTCGCCAGCACGGTATCGAGTGCCGTCAGTAAGTCATCCATTCAGTCGTCCTCGCGCAGGCGCCAGCTACCGTCTTCAGGGTGGTAAAAAAAGCAGGTGCGTCGGCCGGTATGGCAGGCACCTGCGCCATGCTGCTTGACCTGTAACAGCAGGGTGTCGCCGTCACAGTCCAGACAGGCACTCATCAGATCCTGAGTATTCCCGGACGTAGCGCCCTTGCGCCACAGTGATTGCCTCGAGCGAGACCAATAGGTGACCTGGCCGCTTGTCAGCGTCTGCTCCAGTGCCTCGGCGTTCATCCACGCCAACATCAGGACCTCGCCGGTGTCGGCGTCCTGAGCGATAGCTGCGATCAATCCCTGCTCATTCCACTTGGGTGAGAGGGCATCGGGCGTGGTTGAGGTGGTGTCCGTCATGGCAACAGTATGCCAGAGGCTAGGAGCCGTTACCGGTTGCGAACGAAGAGCGCGCCGAATAGGCAGCCGCCGCCAAGGATGAGCCATCCGGTACCGCTTCCCGCAATCCCGAGCCCGAGCGCCAGAGCGCCCAGCGTGGCAAGGGGTAGCACCTGAGATGCAGGCGCAGGCGGGCTTTGCTCCGCCCGGGGTGTCTGCCGGAGTCGATTCAAGATCAGATCTGGGAGTAGCGGTAATGTATCCAACAATGCCGGCGCATCCTGCTGCAACCGTTGGCTGACGTTTTGTAAAGAATAGCGATCCGCGACCCACTGCTCGAGAAACGGTTTGGCGGTGTCCCATAGGTTGAGCTCGGGATAGAGCTGACGGCCGAGGCCCTCAATGTTCAGCAGGGTTTTTTGCAGCAATATCAATTGGGGCTGCACTTGCATATCGAACTGGCCTGCCGTCCGGAACAGTGTCACCAGCATCTGTCCGAAGGAAATGTCGGACAGCGGGCGCTCAAAAACCGGCTCGCACAGGGTTCTCAGGGCAGACTCGAACTCGGCAATCGGCGTGTCGGGTGGCACCCAGCCACATTCCACGTGCAGCTTGGCGCAGAGCCGGTAGTCCTGCTGGAAAATGGCCAGCAAGTTGCGCGCAAGGTAATACAGATCCTGCTCGTCGATCTGGCCGACGATCGCACAGTCGACCGCCATGTAGCGCGGGTCTTCAGGCTTGTTGCAGTCGACAAAGATGTTGCCCGGGTGCATGTCGGCATGAAAGAAGCTGTCGCGAAATACCTGCGTAAAGAAAATCTCCACACCGCGCTCGGCCAGTAGCTTGATATCAACCTGCTTGCTTTGCAGGGTCTTGATATCGCTCACGGGCACGCCATAGATCCGCTCACTCACCATGACCTGCTCGCAGGTGAGCGGCCAATGCACCTCAGGTACGTACACCAGATCCCCGCCCTTGAAGTGTCGCCGCAGCTGCGAGGCGTTGGCCGCCTCGCGTTGCAGATCGAGCTCGCCGTGGATGATGCGATCGTATTCTGCAACCACTTCTGCGGGCTTCAAGCGACGGCCGCTGCGTGACCAGCGGGCCAGCAGCCTCGCCACGTGCCGGAGGAGTCTGAGATCCTGATCGATGGTTTTCTCGATGCCCGGCCTCAGTACCTTCACCACCACATCACTGCCATCGGGCAATCGCGCGCCGTGCACCTGCGCCACCGACGCGGCCGCCAGCGGGTTAGCATCAAACTCGGCAAAGCATTCATTCAGCGGCTTACCCAGGGCGCCCTCAATCCGCTGGATCGCCTCTTTTGCTGGGAAGGGTGCCACCTGATCCTGCAGGAGGGCCAGCTCATCGGCGATGTCGTGGGGGAGTAGGTCACGCCGGGTCGAGAGCAACTGACCAAATTTGATGAATACGGGGCCGAGATCTTCCAGTGCTCGACGCAGGCGTTCGCCTCGTGGGGTGGTAGCGGGCACTGAGAGCACGGGGAACATGCGTAGCAATAGAGAAAATAGTCGGGGACGCTGAGGCGCGGGGAGCAACTGATCGAGTCGGTAGCGCGCGACGGCGCGATAGAGGGCAACAACGCGACTCATTGTGATCTCTCGCGGGCGGCGGCTTTCGCCAACAGCTTTTCGACCTGGCTTTGGGCGCGCTCGACTCGCATGGCCATGGACTGCACCGCGTCATAGAAGTGCTCAAGCTCTGCCTTCGGCGGAGTCAGTCTGCCTTCCTCCAGCAGGTACTCAGAGACCTGCCGCTTGAGGCTGACGCGGGCGCCTTCGCCCCAGCGGAAGAATCGGCGAAGCCCCTCGGCAATTTGATGGCCCGCGACATCCCCCAAGAGATCCACCAAGGGTGCTTCCCAGTCGATCTCCATGCGAGCGATCACCTGTTGCAGGGTGATGAGGCTGGCGCTGCTGCCTTCGAGTTCGATGCCGCTGTTGATCAGGGTGGCCGCCGGGTCGTCGGAGGTCGCCAGCGCGGCGAAGTCCTCAAGTGTGCCGCGCACGAAGGCGTCGGTGTCTTGCTCGCAGTGGGCCATCAGTCTGACCTCGGTACCCGTGACCATCTCGATGTAAACCGTGAGATAGAGAGTGGTGATTTCTATCCCCAGCAGCGTGCCACTGACGGCATCGAGTTCCTGGTGCGAATACGGTGCCAGAGCAATGGCCTGATTCAGGGCCTGTTCAGCGCCCGCCAGTGCTGCACTGAGCAATGCCGGGTCATGCTGTGTCACGGCTTGATGCCCTGATGTAGCGCAACAATACCGCCGGTCATGTTGTGGTAGCGACATTCGCCGAAACCGGCGTCTTCCATCATGCCCAGCAGGGTTTCCTGGTCGGGGTGCTTGCGGATCGACTCTGCGAGATAGCGATAGCTGTCGGCATCCTGCGCGATAAGACGACCCATCGCCGGCAAGATCTGGAACGAGTACTGGTCATACACCTTGCCCAGTAGCGCCGAGGTGGGTTTGGAGAATTCGAGCACTAGCAAGCGACCGCCCGGACGCAGTACCCGGAGCATGGAGCGCAACGCCAGCGCTTTATCGGTGACATTGCGCAGTCCAAAGGCGATGGTGATGCAGTCCACGCTGTTGTCTTTGAAAGGGAGCGCCTGTGCGTCGGCCTGCACGACTTCGATGTTACCTGTCGCCCCTTTATCAATGAGCCGATCGCGACCCACTTCGAGCATGGCGGCGTTGATATCAGCGAGAATCACCTGACCCTCGGGCCCGACCAGGCGGGAGAATCGGGCGGCGAGATCGCCGGTGCCACCAGCTATATCGAGAATGATCTGCCCGGGGCGCACAGCGCTGAGCTCGATCGTATAGCGCTTCCACAGACGATGAACTCCTCCGGACATCAGGTCGTTCATCAAATCATAGCGGCTGGCGACTGAGTCAAAGACGCCGCGCACCATGCCTGCCTTGGCTTCCCGATCTACCCGGGTGTAGCCAAAATCCGTGGAGTCGTCGTCGCGATCCGCGTTGCTGGTCGCCTCGTCATTCATCACTCGCATTCCGCTGTCACGCCGGTCGTGTTCCGGCGGGCCGGCAAGTGTACCTGAGCGGGCGGTCTGTGTTCAGAGGGGTTGGTCAGGCGCCTCAGGGGTCGAAATGCAGCACCTGAACTTCGGGATCGCGAGATTGACCAGACGCCGACAATTGCTGCAGATACTGCTGCCAGTAGTGGTCTTGCCGTTCCGCCAGGTCGCGAAGGTAGCGCCAGCTGTAGAGTCCCGAGTCATGGCCGTCGTCGAAGGTGATCTGCACGGCGTAGTGTCCGACGGGTTCAATGCCGGCAATGGCAACCGAAGACTTGCCGGTTTGCAGGACCTCCTGTCCCGGGCTGTGACCTCTGACTTCAGCCGAGGGTGAGAAGACGCGCAGAAATTCGGCGCTGAGCTGGTAGTCGGCACCGTCTGAAAAAGTCAGTTCCAGACGACGCTTGCTCCGCGAGTAGTGCAGGTGGGTGACCTGATGTGGATCCGCCATGCTCAGGGTGACTCGCGTTTGAGCAACAGGGTGTCCATGTCAGCCTGTGCCGTCAGAGACCGAGCACGCGCCATCTTGGAGCGGCTCTCGAAAGGACCGAGATAGACCCGGTACCACCGTCCGTTGTCACCGTCGCCCGGCTCCACCGTCGCTTCAAGGCCCAGCAATGCCAGCTCGCCGCGGCGGCGATCTGCATCGGCCTGCTGGCGGAACGATCCGACCTGCAATAAATACTGTGCGTTGCTCCTGTTGCCCAACTCTAGATCTGCGGGTTCGATATCGGGATTCAGGTCGAGCTCCTGATTTGGCAGCACCGTATAGAAATCAAATCGCGGGCCAACCGTGACCTCCAGTGCCGGCGGTGCCGCAGGCGGTATGTCGGCAATCGTCTCATCCGCCTCCAGCGCATTGAAGAGCCCCAGACAGCCGAGCCCCCCGGCGACACACCCCACAACAAAACCCTGCAGGTGCGCGCGGTTCAGGGTGGGTGGGGCGCTGCTAGCCTGATCACTAGCCTTGCGAGTGGCAGACGCTTTACGCGCGGGCTTGGCGCGGCTCCCTGCCATCACATCGCGTCCGGCGCAGACACACCGAGTAATTCGAGACCGCTGGCGATCACCTGTTGCGTCGCTGCCACCAAGGCCAATCTGGCTGTCATGGTTTCGGGGGGCTCTTCCAGTACTTTGTGCGCGTTGTAGAAACTGTGGAAGTCGGCGGCGAGATCGCGCAGATAGTTTGCGACATCGTGGGGCTCCAGACGCTCTGCCGCTGTGGCCACGACCTCGGGGAAGCGCCCTAGCGTGACGGCCAGTGCCAGTGTTTCAGCCTCGCGAAGGCAACTGAGGTGTGCTAAACCGTCACTCCCCTCCAGGCTAGGGTCCGCTTCCTGCGCCTTGCGCAGCACGCTGGCGCATCGCGCATGGGCGTATTGAATGTAGTAGACGGGGTTCTCGTTACTGCGGGCCAGCGCCAGATCCACATCGAAGGTGAGTTGTGAAGTGGGGGCTCGTGCGACCAGAAAATACCGGGTGGCGTCGCAGCCGACCCAGTCGATCAAGTCGCGTAGTGTGACATAGCTACCGGCGCGTTTGGAGAGTTTCACCTCGGCGCCCTCGCGCATGACGGTCACCATTTGATGGAGCACATACTCCGGCCAGCCCTCGGGTATGCCCACGTCTAGGCCTTGTAGCCCGGCCCTGACGCGGGTGATGGTGCTATGGTGATCGGCGCCTTGTTCGTTGATCACGCGCTCATAGCCGCGTTGCCATTTATTGTGGTGATAGGCGACATCGGGGACAAAGTAGGTGTAGCCGCCCTCACTTTTGCGCATCACGCGATCCTTGTCATCGCCAAAGTCAGTGGTGCGCAACCACAGCGCATCCTGCTCTTCATAGGTATGGTCAGCACGCTGCAAGGCCTCTACGGTCTCCGCGACGGCACCGCTGTCATAGAGTGATGACTCCAGAAAATACTCATCGAAGATCACTTGAAAGGCCTTCAGGTCCTGGTCCTGCTCGCGGCGCAGGCAGGCCACCGCAAAATCCCGGATAGCGTCCAGATCCTCCGGATTGCGGCCGCCGGTAATTTCCCGGTCAGCGGCCTGCACCGTCTCGCCCGACAGATATGCGCTGGCCACATCCTCAATATAGATACCCTGATAGCCATCGGCGGGCCAGTCAGGGTGATCGGGATCTTTACCCAGCGCGCGGGCCTGCACCGACAGCGCAAGATTGTTGATTTGCTGGCCGGCATCGTTGTAGTAAAACTCGCGTTGTACGGACCAGCCCGTGGCTTCTAGCAATCTGCCCAGCGAATCGCCAATGGCTGCGCCTCGCCCGTGGCCCACGTGAAGGGGGCCTGTCGGGTTGGCAGACACAAATTCCACCTGCACCCGCCGCCCGCCACCGGTATCCGTCCGGCCATATGCCCTGCCGCTTTCGAAAATGGTGCGCACGACCTCGGTATGGTGGCCGGGGTTGATAAAAAAGTTGATAAAGCCGGGGCCCGCGATGTCGCAGCGGTCAACCAATGCGTTTGCAGGCAACGCCGCGATCAGCTGGGAGGCGAGCTCTCTGGGTGCCATGCCCGTGCGCTTGGCCAGCACCATGGCAATGTTGCAAGACAGATCTCCGTGGCTCGGATCTCTCGGGCGATCGATCTGGGGTGCCGACTTGGGTGCCTCAGCCAGCACACCATCTGATGCGAGTTGTTCCAGCGCCTCGCTAATGAGCGCAGTCAGTTCGGGTTTCATGATCATCCTGTCAGGTAGGTCTGCGCAGCGAACAACACAGACTGAGTGTCTATTATCACCAACCGGCGCGTGTCGCTCCAGCGGGGAAAATCACAAGCTTTCGTAGGGGTCGATGTCGACCGACCAGCTTAGACGGTGAGAGTGTCGGGCTGCTTCCGCCGCGGCAATCAAATCCGTCACCACTTTTGCCAGCATTGAGCGACTCTTTGCCGAGACAACCAATTGTGAGCGATAGCGATTTTTCCTTCGTGCCATCGCGGCGGACAGTGGGCCGATGATCCGTGCGCCCCGGGGCGTGGTGACACCATTTCTGATAAGGGACAGGAAGCCCAGCCCCTCCTGTCGATCCTGACTGTCACAGCGAATGATGCCAAGCGCCCCGTGGGGCGGCAGGCCTGCTTGACTCCGCTGATTGAGCAGGGCGGGCAGCGCCGTGTGATAAGGCTTGTCGAGATGCTGCATCAGCGGGTGGTCGGGATGTCGCGTTTGAATCAGCACCTCACTCGGGGTCCCGTCTCGCCCGGCACGGCCACCCACCTGCGTCAATAATTGCAATAGTCGCTCTTCACCGCGAAAATCCGGGCTGAATAGCAGGGCGTCAGCATCGACAACCGCCACTAATGTGACGTGGGGGAAATGATGTCCCTTACTCAACATTTGCGTGCCGATCATCAGCACCGGGTCTCCACTCGCCAGCTGTTCAATCAGGTCAGGCATCGAGTGGCGGCCGGTCATGGTGTCGCTGTCGACACGAAGCACCGGGTAATCAGCAAAGCGCTCGGCGAGAAACGTCTCGGTTTGTTGGGTGCCGATGCCGGTGCCGACCAATCGACGACTCTGGCATCGAGGGCACTGGCTGGGTAGTGCTGAGCGCCGACCGCAGTGATGGCAGTGCAGTCCCGGTGGTGTCTTGTGCAGCGTCATGCGCGCATCGCAGTCCGCGCAGTCACTGCTCCAGCCACAATCGTGACAGAGCAGGGCATTGGCGAAACCGCGGCGGTTGAGAAATACCAGTACTTGATGACGCTGGTTCAGCGCCGCTTCGATTTTGGCCAGCAGCTCTGGCGACAGACCCGCAGACAGCTCTAGCCCGGAGATATCAATCTGCCGCCGCGCGGGTAGTGTTCCAGCACCCGCCCTATGCGTCAGCGAATGGCGCTGGAAACGCTCCAGTTCGGCGTTATGCCAGCTTTCGAGGCTGGGCGTGGCGCTGCCGAGCACGACCGGGCACTGCTCCAGCTGCGCGCGCTTAATCGCTACATCGCGTGCCGAGTATCTGAAGCCATCCTGCTGCACATACGCCGCGTCATGTTCCTCGTCGACAATGATCAAGCCGGGCTCCAGTAAAGGGACAAAAACCGAGGAACGGGTGCCGAGAATGACCGCGGCGTGACCTCTGCGAGCAGCCGCCCAGGCGCGGTCTCGCTCTGCATCACCCATCGCCGAGTGCAGTGCGATCACCGGTGCCTCGAACCGCTCCTCGAATCTCGCTAGCGTTTGTGGCGTGAGTGCGATCTCGGGCAGTAGCACCAGCGCCTGCCGGCCCCGGTTGAGACAGTCGGCAACACTCTGCAGGTAGACCTCTGTCTTGCCGCTACCCGTTACCCCGTAAAGCAAATGCACCGAAAAGACCCCCGCCGCGGCCACGATCTGATCGATCGCGGCCTGCTGCTCTGCATTGGCGGGCAGTGGTGGAGATCGGGTTTGCCAGGCTGCCTCAGTGGCGAGCTCAAAGTTCTCGATCAGCGCTTTGTCCCTGAGCACCCTAATCACAGCAGGGCTGAAACCTTCGGCTTTGAGTTCGGCTAGGGGCAGGGGGCCCGGCCTAAGTCGGGAGACCAGCGTCGCCTGTTTGCGTGCACGATGAGGGGCTCCATCCGGCAGGCCATGGCCCCGAGCGGTCAGTCTGATCCCTGTTTCGGTCAGCGCGCGTTCGGGTTGGCCGCGACGCTCGCGAGGGGACAGGCCCAAAGGCAATACCTCGCCCAGAGGATGCTGATAGTAGTCGGCGGCCCAGGAAAGCAATGCTCGCTGGGCCTCGGTATAGAGCGGCTGCTCGTCAAGTAGCGCCGTTGCGGCCTTAAGCTTCGTCGGTTCTACCGAAGATCGTGATGCGATTGAGAGGATCACGGCGGTGACACTCCGTTTTCCGAAAGGGACGGTGACTCGTGCGCCGGGCTTGGCGCCACCGTGGCCGCCTTCGATTGGGAGATAGTCAAAAGCCTGTCGCAAGGGGGAAGGGACCGCGCAGCGCCAGATCGCAGGTTCGACGGAGGTTTTCGCGGTTTTTTGGCTCAAGGTCTGCTCGGCGCGCTGGCTGACGTGCCCAGTGTACTAAAGCCCGGGAGCGGGCGTATTCCGTGTTGCTATCGGAGCGGGCTCTGGTATGATCCGCGCTCTTTTTCGCATGACAGATGCTGACGGAGGTTGGCATGAAACCAGACATTCACCCCGAGTATCGAGACGTCCTTTTCCACGACACCTCATCGGACACCTACTTTGTTGTGGGCTCAACGGTGCAGACCAGTGATACGAAGGAGCACGAAGGGCAAACCTACCCCTACATGATTCTGGATATTTCCAGTGCTTCCCACCCTTTTTATACAGGTAAGCAGAAGGTGGCGCAGAGCGACGGTCGTGTGGCGAGATTCAATAAGCGCTTTGGGGACCGAAGCCTGAAGAACTAAGCGATAATCACGAAAACGCCGGCTAATGCCGGCGTTTTTTTTGTCTCAAAAAATCTGTTCGAGGTTTTTCGCATCAATAGAGCCACCTGAGTCTGTGTCCCAGTCCGGGAGAGATTCCTCGAGAAAGTACTCCATCACACTGCCCTCGGGTTGTCCCCTTACCCGCAGGCCGGACTCCCGGTCGACGCGAAGCCGGACGATGCCGGGCGGCATAAGTGGGGGCGGTTGCGCAGGAGGCAGTGCCCGGCGCACGTAGTCGATCCAGATGGGTAGTGCTGCGGTGCCGCCAAACTCGCGACGCCCCAGAGGCCCGTAATCGTCAAAGCCCACCCAGGCCGTTGTAATCAGGTCGCGATTGAAACCTGAGAACCACGCGTCCCGCGGGCCATTGGTGGTGCCAGTCTTGCCGGAGATGTCCTGCCGGTCGAGCACCCGCGCGCGACGGCCTGTACCGCGCTGGATGGCATCGTTGAGAAAAGAGGAAATGATGAAGGCGACCCGGGCGTCCATGACCCGGTCGGCAGCGCGCACCTCGGGCACTGCCGTGCCTAATATATCTTCCATCCGCATTTCCTCGGGCTCGTTGCCCTCGGCATAGGCGCATTCGGCACACGCCACCAGTGGATCGGCAGCGTAAACGATCTCACCTTTTGCGTTTTCAATGCGCTCAATCAGCCAGGGCTCCACCTTGAAGCCCTCATTGGCCAAGATGGCGTAGCCTGTCGCGATTTCGAGCGGGGTATAGGTATGCGTGCCGAGGGCGAGGGTCAGATTGGCCTGTATGTCCTCGGTATTAAACCCCAGGCCTTCTACGTAGCGTATGAAGCGCCGCACGCCGATGCGTTGCAGCACCCTGATCGAGACCAGATTGCGCGAGAAGGTCAGCGCCTCGCGAAGCCGTGTCGGCCCATAAAATTTCCCGCTGTCGTTTTCTGGCCGCCAGATTTCCGCGGCAGAAAGGTTGTCGAGTACCACCGGCGCATCGTTAATCACCGTGGAGGGCGTAATGCCTGCTTCCAATGCGCTGGCGTACAGAAACGGTTTGAAGTTTGAGCCCGGCTGGCGTTTTGCCTGGGTCGCACGGTTGAATTTGGACAACTCGAAGCCCATGCCGCCGACCAGAGCCCGGATGGCGCCATGCTTGGGGTCTAGTGATACAAGCGCGGATTGCGCCTTGGGGACCTGCGTGAGCCGCCATCCCTCATTCGTCTCGCGGACGCGAATCAGATCACCCGGGGCCAGCAGTGCTGTTGGCGTTTTCTCGGGCGCCGCAGTTTGGTTTACCGATCGATACTGTCGCACTTTCTCAAGGTCTCCCTCCCATGACAGGGCGATCGCATCGCCTGACTTGAGCAGCACCGATGCGGCCTCGTCCCCAATCGCGGTGACGATGCCGGGTGGCAGCTCAGCGATGGTTGGCATGTCGCGCAACGCCTCTTGCCAGCGCCCGAGGGTTTCCTCAGGTGACTCACCCTCGCGCGGTGCAAGGCGTCGCTCCGGCCCACGCCAACCGTGCCGCCAGTCGTAGGTTCTCAGTCCGCTGAGCAGTGCATCGTGGGCGGCCTGCTGTAGTTCGGCCTCAACCGTGGTGTAGACCACATAGCCGTCGTTATAGGCGGCATTGCCGAAGCGCTCGACCATTTCACGACGGACCATCTCGGCGATGTAATCGGCGTCGACTTCAACAACTTGCCCATAAAAAGAGGCGGTGACGGGGGTATTTGTTGCGGCGAGCTGTTCAGTCTCACTGATCATGCCGAGATTCGCCATGCGACCCAAAATCCAGTCCCGGCGGATCTTGCCTTTTTCAGGGTTGCTCAACGGGTTGTTGCGCGATGGCGCTTTCGGCACACCCGCAAGCATCGCGTGCTGTGCGAGCGTGAGCTCCGCGAGGGGTTTCCCGTAGTAGGTCTCGGCCGCGGCCTCAAATCCATAGGCACGATGACCGAGGAAGACCCGGTTGACGTACAGCTGAAAAATTTCCTCTTTGCTGAGTCGGGCCTCAATCTGAAATGCCAACAGGATTTCGGTGAACTTCCTGAGGAAGGTCTGATCCAGCGTCAGAAAATAGTTCCTCGCTACCTGCATTGTCAGTGTGGAGCCGCCACTGCCTTTTTTGCCGGTGAGTAATAACTCTGATACCGCTCTTATCAGGCTTAGCGGTTCGATGCCACTGTGCTCGAAAAAGCCGTCGTCCTCTGCGGCCAAAAGTGCATCGATGAAGCTTTGCGGGATCTGTTCGAATTGCAGCGGCTTGCGTTTTTGTTCCCCGAACTGCCCAATCAGTGCGCCATCGCGGCTGAGCACACGCATGGGGGTGCGCAAGGTGATGTTACGGAGCGCACTTTCCTCTGGGAGGTTTGGGCTGAGATAGAGGTAAAGCCCTGCCAGCCACCAGATTGCCGCACAGGCTATCAGCGCGCTATATCGCATCACTTGCTTGGCTTTTGGCACCCTTGGACTCTCCGGCGAATTGTCTCTGCGGTCGGGTCCATACGATGCATTCGGCTAGTAGTTGACCCATCCACATGATCTACCAAGGCAAAGATATCAGGGCTTTACTGGGGTTTTTACACAATAGCGCGCGGGAAGTGACCTTTTACCGACTTTGACATTCCATAAGTGCGTCGTAGGCATTTACGCTCTCTTGTTATCTAAGAGCCCGGCCAATACACAGCAGAAAACCGAGACACTAATTTTTATTACGCCTAGAATCTTGTCTGAATCGCTGGTGAACTGACGGGCGGGATAATGGCAGGTAACGCCGCGAATCTGCGGCTATTTTTGATTGGGCCCATGGGCTCGGGTAAATCGACGGTTGGCAGGCATCTGTCGGATCTGCTGGATTGTCCCTTTATCGACTCCGATGCTGAGATCGAATCCCGGGCGGGTGCCGATATACCCTGGATCTTTGATGTAGAAGGAGAGGCGGGTTTTCGCCGCCGCGAGACCACGGTGCTGAAGGATCTTGTCGAGCATCCGGCAGCGGTTATCGCGACCGGCGGCGGTGCAATACTGGCGGCGGAAAACCGTGAAATGATAGCGCGCTCAGGCGTGGTTGTTTTCCTCAACGTATCTGTGTCGCAACAGCTGAAAAGGACTGGGTCCGGCGAGGGTCGACCATTGCTACAGCGGCGGGACCGCGAGGAGACCCTGAATCAGCTGATGGCGGAACGCGAGCCGCTTTACAGGGCGCTGGCAGATGTCATCATCTCTGCTGGCGGGGGTAACGCGCGCAAAGTGGCTCGCCAGATTGAGGCGGTATTGCGTGAGCGCGGACTGATACCCCACCACGATGGTGAATAACTGACCCGGAATCCTGTTTCCATGCCCGAGCTGCTGCACACACTTCCCGTTGATCTCGTCTCGGCCACGGCGGACCGGAGCTACCCGATCCAGATTGGTCGCGAGCTGATCAAGGATGCGTCTATCTGGCGGCCTTTGGTTGAGGGCAGAGGCGTGATCCTGGTGACGGATGATCAGGTAGGCCCGCTTTACGGTGCGGCCGTTAAAGCAGCGCTCACCGGCGTCGGTCAGTTAACCGAGGTGGTGTTGCCGGCAGGTGAGTCTCATAAAAATATGACTTCAGTCCAGCAGATACTCGATGCGGCGCTCGCGGACAAGCATGAGCGAGGCAGTTTGTTTATCGCCCTCGGTGGCGGTGTGGTGGGTGACATGACTGGCTTTGCCGCGGCCTGTTTTTTGCGCGGCGCGGATTTCGTACAGGTGCCGACGACGCTATTGGCTCAGGTGGATTCTTCCGTGGGTGGTAAGACGGGCGTGAATCACGCGATGGGTAAAAATCTCATTGGCGCCTTTCACCAACCGCAGCAGGTGGTGATCGACCTCGCCACCCTCGCTACCCTGCCCGCCAGAGACTATGCGGCAGGGCTGGCCGAGATCATCAAGTACGGTCTCATTCGCGATGCCGGGTTTTTTGCCTGGCTCATCGATAACGTCGAGGCGTTGAAGCGCCGGGAGGCGGCCGCGCTGGCTTTTGCGATCGAGCGCAGCTGTGCGATCAAGGCCGCCGTCGTGGCAGCCGATGAGCGCGAGGGTGGCGTGCGGGCGCACCTGAATTTTGGACACACGTTCGGTCACGCCATCGAGCGGATTCAGGGGTATGGTGACTGGCTTCACGGTGAGGCGGTGGCCGCCGGTATGGTCCTGGCCAGTCGGCTTTCAGTGCTTCGGGGCGGGCTGGATGCAGAGGTGGTCGACCAACTGACCGCGTTCAATGAGTCGGTAGGTTTACCGGTCGCGCCCCCGGCCGATGTCACCGCTCAGGCAATGTTGGAGGCCATGGGCAGTGACAAAAAAGTGAGTGGCGGAAAAGTTCGCTATATTGTTCTCTCCCAGCTGGGTGAAGCAGTAGTGGCTGAAAACGTCACGGAGGACGACATTACATGCGTGATCGATGCCTGATCGGCGAAGATTGCGCCAATTGAGCGCCCCTTTTCGGGGGTGTACACTACGCGCCCTGTAGTTCTTGCTCCGTGAGGGGCGGTTTCGCCGGTGTTGTGCGCCGGTTCAGAAGCGAAACGGTTTATGAATCATGCTGTAGCAGCGGGCGATGCCGGTGAACGGTCGGCACCCTCTCGCGGGCTCTACCGTCCCGAGGAATTTCGGGATAACTGTGGCTTTGGTCTGATCGCCCATATTGAGGGCGAGGCTAGCCATCGCCTGTTACAAACGGCGATTGAATCACTGACCTGTATGACCCACCGCGGCGGTATCGCCGCCGACGGCCGCACGGGGGATGGCTGCGGTCTATTACTGCAGATGCCCGATGCCTTCATGCGCGGAGAGGCCAAGGCCGTGCTCGATGTCGACTTGGGAGAGCACTACGCGGTCGGCATGCTCTTTTTGAGTCGTGATCAGGAGTTGCAGCAGGCATCCCGTGAGGCCATGGAGGCTGCATTGACTGCCGAAGGGCTGCCGGTATTTGGCTGGCGCGAAGTCCCTATCGATAAAAGCGTGTGTGGCGAGATCGCGCTGGATCAGTTGCCGCGGATAGAACAGATATTTGTCGATGCCAGTGGTGTTGACCATGAGCACTGCCTGGGCAAGTTATTCACCGTGCGCCGACGCGCCGAGATGGCGCTGGCAAGCGACCCCGATTTCTACATCTGTAGCCTCTCTGATCGGGTGGTGTCCTACAAAGGCCTGGTCATGCCTGCAGATTTGGAGCGGTTTTACCCCGACTTGAATAACCCCTCGCTGGAGACCGCGATTTGCGTATTCCACCAGCGCTTCTCCACCAATACCCTGCCGCGTTGGCCGCTGGCGCAACCCTTCCGCATGCTGGCGCATAACGGTGAAATCAACACCATTGAGGGCAATCGAAGCTGGTCGAGGGCACGCAGCGCCAAACTCGATTCGCCGTTACTGCCTAATCTGCAAGCGCTGGCGCCATTGGTAAATACCGAGGGCTCTGACTCCTCAAGCCTCGACAACATGCTGGAGCTCCTCACCACTGGGGGCGTTGAATTGCCGCGCGCATTGCGCATGCTGATTCCGCCCGCTTGGCAAAACATCGAGGGTATCGACCCCGACCTAAAGGCGTTCTATCAATATAACGCGATGCACATGGAACCATGGGACGGGCCTGCGGGCATCGTGCTCACCGACGGGCGTTATGCCTGCTGCCTGCTAGACCGCAATGGACTTCGCCCGGCGCGCTGGGTCACGACGGATGACGGCTTTATCACGCTAGCCTCTGAGGTCGGCACCCATGGCTATCAGCCCGAGCAGGTGATTGCCAAGGGCCGGGTCGGCCCGGGTCAGATTCTTGTGGTGGATACCAAAGAAGGCAAAGTGCTGCACACCAAGGATATCGATGAGCTGCTGAAAACCCGCCAGCCCTATAAAAAATGGCTGCGAGATAACGCGCGCTTGATTGAGGGCAGCTACACCGGAGAGCCTGTGGCCGCAATCTCTGGCTCAGAGCTGGATGTGTATCAGAAGATGTTTCAGGTCAGCTTTGAAGAGCGGGATCAGGTGCTCCGGCCTCTAGCAGAATCTGGTAACGAGGCAGTGGGCTCCATGGGTGACGACACGCCGATGGCAGTGCTGTCGCGCCAGGAGCGCTCGCTTTATGATTACTTCCGCCAGAAATTTGCTCAGGTCACCAACCCGCCGATAGACCCGCTGCGCGAGTCGATCGTAATGTCCCTCGAAGTGGATCTGGGCCCGGAGCGCAACATCTTTGAAGAGTCGGCGGATCATGCCCGTCGCATCAGCCTAACCTCTCCCGTGCTGTCCCAGTCCAAGTTCAAGAGCATTGCCGGGCTGTCGGAGGAGAGCTTCACCGCTGTGACCGTGGACGCCACCTACGACCCGGCCGACGCCAACTTGCGCCAGGCCCTCGAGGCGGTTTGCTCCAGTGCCGAGGTCGCTGTTAGCGAAGGCAAGACTATTCTCGTACTTTCTGACCGAAACATTGGCGAGAACCGTGTTCCCCTGCATAGTCTCCTAGCCACGGGCGCTGTGCATCATCACCTGATTCGCGTTGGGCTGCGCGCCGAGTGCAACCTAGTGGTTGAATCCGGGAGCGCCAGAGACTCGCACCATGTGGCTTGCCTGCTCGGCTTTGGCGCGACCGCCGTGCACCCTTATCTGGCCTACAGCGTCATTGAAGATTTATTGGCTAGAGGCGAACTGTTGGGTGATCCCCAGCTGTGCCAGAAAAACTTCCGCAAGGGCATCAACAAG